>NZ_JAGTUI010000032.1:0-25148 GCF_018224585.1 Neisseria sp. Marseille-Q1983 | reverse complement strand
TGCGCGGTACCAAACGTGAAGACGTGGAACGCGGTCAGGTATTGGCCAAACCCGGCACCATCACTCCGCACACCAAATTCAAAGCAGAAGTGTACGTATTGAGCAAAGAAGAGGGTGGTCGTCACACTCCGTTCTTCGCCAACTACCGTCCGCAATTCTACTTCCGTACCACCGACGTAACCGGCGCGGTTACTTTGGAAGAAGGTGTGGAAATGGTAATGCCGGGTGAGAACGTAACCATTACTGTAGAACTGATTGCGCCTATCGCTATGGAAGAAGGTCTGCGCTTTGCGATTCGCGAAGGCGGCCGTACCGTGGGTGCCGGCGTGGTTTCTTCTGTTATCGCTTAATTGAAGGATATTGATAAATGGCAAACCAAAAAATCCGTATCCGCCTGAAAGCTTATGATTACGCCCTGATTGACCGTTCTGCACAAGAAATCGTTGAAACTGCAAAACGCACCGGTGCCGTTGTAAAAGGCCCGATTCCTTTGCCGACCAAAATCGAGCGTTTCAACATTTTGCGTTCTCCGCACGTGAACAAAACTTCCCGTGAACAATTGGAAATCCGCACCCACTTGCGCCTGATGGACATCGTGGATTGGACCGACAAAACTACTGATGCGCTGATGAAGCTGGATTTGCCGGCCGGTGTTGATGTAGAAATCAAAGTCCAATAATTAGGGCTGTTGAAAATCCCCAAGCAATTAATGCTTGGGGATTTTTTATGTTATGCCGTCTGAAAGTATGCGGCGGCAAACAGATTCAAGGCAAAACAACAAAATTAAAAAACAGTGCGCCGGTGAAATCGGCTTATTTTGCGCCTCAAGAATTTTCAGACGGCATTTTTTAGTGAACAAAACAGGATATTTTTTATCCATAGCCTTCCGAAGGCTTGCCCCCCCCGAAGAAAGGTAGAATCAGACCCAGTTTTGGCAGAAGCATCCATCTGATTCTAAGGATGGATGATGTTTTATTCTCAAGTAAATAAAGGAAAGATGATGAGCCTACTTAATGTCTTTAAAGATATTTTAAACAACAAAGAATTGAATTCGGAAGAACGGCATGATTTGGAGCGGGCGGTTAAGATCTTGCAGGACACGCACGTCAATATTTTGATTACCGGAGCCACTGGTTGCGGCAAATCATCCACCATCAATGCCTTGTTCAGCATAGATCAGGCAACGGGAAAGAGTGATGGGGCGGTAAAGGAAGTCGCAAAAGTAGGCGTGGGCGTAGATCCTGAAACTATGGATATTGCCAAATATGAATTGGAGAATATGACGATTTGGGATAGTCCGGGCTTGGGCGACGGAGAGAGGGCAGACCAACAGCACCGGCGCAATATCATCAATAAGCTGCTGGAGAAAGACAGTAACGGCAATGCCGTCATCGACTTGGTTTTGGTGCTGCTTGACGGCGGCTCCAGAGACTTGGGGACATCATACGAACTGATTAACAATGTAATCATCAATACATTGAAGAAGAGCGGGGAAGGCCGTACAGACCGGTTGCTGGTTGCGATTAATCAGTGCGATATGGCGATGAAAGGGCGGAATTGGGATGCGGAAGCCGGCCGTCCGAATGCCGCCTTGGAAAACTTTTTGGAGGAGAAAGTGTGTTCGACACGCAAGCGCATTCAGGAAGCTACCGGCGTTACGGTCAACCCGATTTATTTTTCAGCGGGCTTTAAGAGTGAGGATGAGGAGCAGCGTCCCTATAACATAACCCGCCTGTTGCGTTACATCATTACGGCTATGCCGTCTGAAAAACGGGTGATTGTGGCAGAGAAGATTAATGTGGAAGAAATCGAGCGAGATACCAGCCGCCGCAAACAGGAGGAGCGGCAAGAAATCGACAGCAGTATCGGCAGTGCGCTGGAGAAAATATTGGGGGCTGCGGGAGGCGTGGTTAAAGATGTTGTTTCAACGATAGCGAGCAGTGTCGGGACGCTGATCGGCGGCGCTGCAAAAGCGATTGGAGAAACGATTGGAAGGGGGATTAGCACGATTGCCTCTTGGTTTGGCTGGTAGGAGCGCATATGCATCGTTACCGTATTTCTGAAATCGGGCAAAAAGTCACAGCAGCCGGTTTCCATCCTCTGGATGTCTTGCTTGTCGGTGCGACAGGTGTCGGCAAGTCCTCAACCTTAAATGCCTTGTTTGGCGAACAAAAAGCCAAGGTAGGCACAGGCGTGGATCCCGAAACGCAATTGGTCGAAAGCTATATGCTGAACGATGTGTTGCGGTTTTGGGACAGCGCAGGTTTGGGCGACGGGAAGGAGGCTGACCGCACACATCGGCAAAAACTGATTGATGTCCTGTCCAAAACCTACACTCATTCGGATGGGCAGTGGGGCTGGATAGATTTGGTGTTCGTTATCCTTGACGGCAGCTCCCGCGATTTGGGTACGGCTTATGATTTATTGAGGGACGTTATCCTTAAAATGATTGATCCGGATAGGGTTATTGTTGCAATCAATCAGGCGGATATGGCGATGAAAGGACGTTATTGGGATAAGGCGCTGCATCAGCCGCTGCCGAATTTGCAACAGTTTCTAGACGAGAAGGCCGAATCGGTACAAAAAAGGATTCTGGAAGCGACAGGTTTGCAGATTTCCAAACCCGTTTACTATTCGGCATACGAAAACTACCATCTCAAAGAAATAATGGATGCAGTCATCAACCATATTCCGGTTTGTCGGAGAAAGATGCATACTCTGTGATGGTCGGATACCGACCCCTTTAAAAGAGTCCGGTCCTATGCCGTCTGAAGATTCAAAACGCTTCAGACGGCATATTGAAGATATTTCTGATATTTCTGTTGATATTTCTTTGACTTGTCGGATATAATGCCGAACTTGGTACATTCGTACCAAGTTTAACTTTGTCTGAAAGACAGGCCAATCGTAGCCTGTCCCTTTACTTTAAAAGGAAAATAATCATGACTTTAGGTCTGGTTGGACGCAAAGTTGGTATGACCCGCGTGTTCGACGAACAGGGTGTTTCTGTTCCGGTAACCGTTTTGGATATGTCTGCCAACCGCGTTACACAAGTAAAATCCAAAGATACTGACGGCTATACTGCCGTTCAAGTTACCTTTGGTCAGAAAAAAGCCAATCGTGTCAACAAAGCCGAAGCCGGACACTTTGCAAAAGCAGGTGTTGAAGCCGGTCGCGGTTTGATTGAGTTTGCTTTGACTGAAGAAAAACTGGCTGAATTGAAAGCCGGTGACGAAATCACCGTTTCTATGTTTGAAGTCGGTCAACTGGTCGATGTAACCGGTACCTCTAAAGGTAAAGGTTTCTCCGGTACGATCAAACGTCATAACTTCGGTGCCCAACGTACTTCCCACGGTAACTCCCGTTCTCACCGTGTTCCTGGTTCTATCGGTATGGCACAAGACCCGGGTCGCGTGTTCCCCGGTAAACGTATGGCCGGCCAATACGGTAACACCAAAGCAACTGTTCAAAAATTGGAAGTTGTCCGTGTTGATGCAGAACGCCAACTGCTGTTGGTCAAGGGTGCTGTTCCGGGTGCGGTCAACAGCGATGTTGTAGTTCGTCCCAGCGTGAAAGTAGGTGCGTAATGGAATTGAAAGTAATTGACGCTAAAGGACAAGTTTCAGGCAGCCTGTCTGTTTCTGATGCTTTGTTCGCCCGCGAATACAATGAAGCGTTGGTTCACCAGCTGGTAAATGCCTACTTGGCGAACGCCCGCTCCGGTAACCGCGCTCAAAAAACCCGTGCCGAAGTAAAACACTCAACCAAAAAACCATGGCGTCAAAAAGGTACCGGTCGTGCCCGTTCCGGTATGACTTCTTCTCCGCTGTGGCGTAAAGGTGGTCGCGCGTTCCCGAACAAACCTGACGAAAACTTCACTCAAAAAGTAAACCGTAAAATGTACCGTGCCGGTATGGCGACTATTCTGTCCCAATTGGCTCGTGACGAGCGTTTGTTTGCTATCGAAGCGTTGACTGCTGAAACTCCTAAAACCAAAGTTTTTGCTGAACAAGTGAAAAATCTTGGTCTGGAGCAAGTGTTGTTTGTAACCAAACAGCTCGACGAGAATGTTTACTTGGCTTCACGCAACTTGCCAAACGTGTTGGTTTTGGAAGCTCAACAAGTTGATCCTTACAGCTTGCTGCGTTACAAAAAAGTCGTTATCACTAAAGATGCAGTTGCACAATTAGAGGAGCAATGGGTATGAATCAACAACGTTTGACTCAAGTGATTTTGGCACCTATCGTTTCTGAAAAAAGCAACGTATTGGCTGAAAAACGCAACCAAATGACGTTTAAAGTCTTGGCAAATGCAACCAAACCTGAAATCAAAGCTGCTGTTGAGCTGCTGTTTGGTGTTCAAGTTGCTTCTGTAACTACCGTTACAACTAAAGGCAAAACTAAGCGTTTTGGTCGTACTTTGGGCCGCCGCAGCGATGTTAAAAAAGCTTATGTAAGCTTGGCTGCCGGTCAAGAGTTGGATTTGGAAGCCGCTGCTGCAGCTGCAGATAAGGAATAAACAAAATGGCAATCGTTAAAATGAAGCCGACCTCTGCAGGCCGTCGCGGCATGGTTCGCGTGGTAACAGAAGGTTTGCACAAAGGTGCACCTTATGCACCCTTGCTTGAAAAGAAAAATTCTACTGCCGGCCGTAACAATAATGGTCATATCACCACCCGTCACAAAGGCGGCGGTCATAAACACCATTACCGTGTTGTAGACTTTAAACGTAACAAAGACGGCATTCCTGCTAAAGTAGAGCGTATCGAATACGATCCTAACCGTACTGCCTTCATCGCACTGTTGTGCTATGCAGACGGCGAGCGTCGTTACATCATTGCTCCTCGCGGTATTCAAGCCGGTGCTGTATTAGTTTCCGGCGCTGAAGCTGCCATCAAAGTAGGCAACACCCTGCCGATTCGCAACATTCCCGTTGGTACGACTATCCACTGTATCGAAATGAAACCCGGTAAAGGTGCTCAAATCGCACGTTCTGCCGGTGCTTCTGCGGTATTGCTGGCTAAAGAAGGCGCGTACGCTCAAGTTCGTCTGCGCTCTGGCGAAGTTCGTAAAATCAACGTAAATTGCCGTGCAACCATCGGTGAAGTCGGTAACGAAGAGCAAAGCCTGAAGAAAATCGGTAAAGCCGGTGCTAATCGTTGGCGCGGTATTCGTCCGACCGTACGCGGTGTTGTCATGAACCCCGTCGATCACCCGCATGGTGGTGGTGAAGGTCGTACGGGCGAAGCTCGCGAACCGGTCAGCCCATGGGGTACTCCTGCTAAAGGCTACCGCACTCGTAATAACAAACGCACGGATAATATGATTGTTCGTCGCCGTTACTCAAATAAAGGTTAATTAGTATGGCTCGTTCATTAAAAAAAGGCCCATATGTAGACCTGCATTTGCTGAAAAAAGTAGATGCTGCTCGCGCAAGCAACGACAAACGCCCGATTAAAACTTGGTCTCGTCGTTCTACCATTCTGCCTGATTTTATCGGTCTGACCATTGCCGTGCACAACGGCCGCACCCATGTGCCTGTGTTTATCAGCGACAATATGGTTGGTCATAAATTAGGCGAATTCTCATTGACCCGTACCTTTAAAGGCCACTTGGCCGATAAAAAGGCTAAAAAGAAATAAGGTGAATCATGAGAGTAAATGCACAACATAAAAATGCCCGTATCTCTGCTCAAAAGGCTCGTTTGGTAGCTGATTTGATTCGTGGTAAAGACGTTGCCCAAGCTTTGAATATTTTGGCTTTCAGTCCTAAAAAAGGTGCCGAGCTGATCAAAAAAGTATTGGAGTCAGCTATTGCTAATGCCGAGCACAATAACGGTGCGGACATTGATGAACTGAAAGTGGTAACTATCTTTGTTGACAAAGGTCCAAGCTTGAAACGTTTTCAAGCTCGCGCCAAGGGTCGCGGTAACCGCATCGAAAAACAAACTTGTCATATCAATGTGACAGTGGGTAACTAAGGAAAAGCTATGGGACAAAAGATTAACCCTACAGGCTTTCGCCTGGCGGTAACTAAAGACTGGGCTTCAAAATGGTTTGCTAAAAGCACCGACTTTTCTACTGTTTTGAAGCAGGATATCGATGTTCGCAATTATTTGCGTCAAAAATTGGCCAATGCTTCGGTTGGTCGAGTAGTTATTGAACGCCCTGCAAAATCTGCACGCATTACCATTCACTCCGCTCGTCCGGGTGTGGTTATCGGTAAAAAAGGTGAGGATATCGAAGTTTTGAAACGTGACTTGCAAGCCTTGATGGGTGTGCCTGTTCATGTAAATATTGAAGAGATCCGCCGTCCTGAGTTGGATGCTCAAATTATTGCTGACGGAATTGCCCAGCAGTTGGAAAAACGCGTTCAATTCCGTCGTGCTATGAAACGAGCAATGCAAAATGCAATGCGTTCTGGTGCTAAAGGCATTAAGATTATGACATCAGGCCGTCTGAATGGTGCGGATATTGCCCGTAGCGAATGGTATCGTGAAGGTCGCGTGCCACTGCATACTTTACGTGCAAATGTAGATTATGCAACCAGCGAAGCGCACACCACATATGGTGTATTGGGTCTGAAAGTTTGGGTTTATACGGAAGGCAATATTAAATCTTCCAAACCTGAACATGAGAGTAAACAAAGAAAGGCAGGTAGACGTAATGCTGCAGCCAACTAGACTGAAATACCGTAAGCAACAAAAGGGTCGTAATACCGGCATCGCTACTCGCGGTAATAAGGTAAGTTTCGGTGAGTTCGGCTTGAAAGCCGTAGGTCGTGGTCGTTTGACTGCCCGTCAAATCGAAGCTGCTCGTCGTACAATGACCCGTCATATCAAACGTGGTGGTCGTATTTGGATTCGTGTATTCCCTGATAAACCGATTACTGAAAAGCCTATTCAAGTTCGTATGGGTGGCGGTAAAGGTAACGTGGAATATTACATTGCCGAAATTAAACCAGGTAAAGTGTTGTATGAAATGGATGGCGTTCCAGAGGAACTGGCTCGTGAAGCATTCGAGTTGGCTGCTGCCAAATTGCCTATTCCTACAACCTTTGTAGTAAGACAGGTGGGTCAATAATGAAAGCAAATGAATTGAAAGACAAATCCGTTGAGCAGTTGAATGCAGATTTGTTGGACTTGTTGAAAGCTCAGTTTGGCTTACGTATGCAAAACGCTACTGGTCAATTAGGCAAACCAAGTGAATTGAAACGTGTACGTCGCGATATTGCTCGTATTAAAACCGTTTTAACTGAAAAAGGTGCTAAGTAATGAGCGAAACTAAAAATGTTCGTACTTTGCAAGGCAAAGTAGTAAGCGACAAAATGGATAAAACCGTAACAGTATTGGTTGAGCGTAAAGTAAAACATCCGCTGTATGGTAAGATTATTCGATTATCTACTAAAATCCATGCCCATGATGAAAATAATCAATATGGAATTGGTGATGTGGTTGTTATATCGGAATCTCGTCCATTGTCAAAAACTAAATCTTGGGTTGTCAGTGAGCTGGTTGAGAAAGCACGTTCTATTTAAGAATTAAAGCAACGTGCTTGGAATGGGAAACGAAGTATTGCAGCAAATCTAATTTGCGTGTAAACTTCGTTTCCTGTCTTTCAGTTTCTTCTGGAAGTTTCTTCCCTTTCGGGGTCCAAGACTGGTTTACTTGAACCGCAAGGTTTCATTTAATAAGCAGCGGCTTTGCTGTAAGTTATCTGAAAGTGGTAAATTAAGTTGGTTAATTTAAAGGTAATAACATGATTCAAATGCAGACCATCTTAGATGTGGCTGATAACTCTGGTGCGCGTAGAGTAATGTGTATCAAGGTATTGGGTGGGTCTAAGCGTCGCTATGCTTCGGTTGGCGATATTATTAAAGTTGCAATTAAAGATGCGGCTCCGCGTGGTCGTGTCAAGAAGGGCGATGTTTATAATGCTGTCGTTGTTCGTACTGCAAAAGGTGTTCGTCGTCCTGATGGGGCTTTGATTAAGTTTGATAACAATGCTGCTGTGTTGTTGAATAATAAGCTCGAACCTCTGGGTACTCGTATTTTTGGTCCTGTAACTCGTGAGCTGCGTACTGAGCGATTTATGAAAATCGTTTCATTGGCTCCTGAAGTATTGTAAGGGGTGGTGGAATGAATAAGATTGTTAAAGGCGATCAAGTTGTTGTTATCGCAGGTAAAGACAAGGGTAAGCGGGGTCAGGTCATCCGCGTGCTTGGTGGGAAGGTAATTGTTTCTGGTGTAAATGCTGTTAAGCGTCATCAGAAGCCGAATCCAATGCGCGGAGTTGAGGGTGGTATTATTGTAAAAGAAATGCCTTTGGATATTTCTAATGTTGCAATTCTGAATCCCGAGACAAACAAAGCAGACCGTGTTGGTATTAAATTGATTGAAACTGAAGGCAAAATTAAGCGCGTTCGTTTCTTCAAATCTAATGGCTCTATCATTGGAGCATAAGGAGATAACATGGCTCGTTTGAGAGAGTTTTATAAAAGTACTGTTGTTCCTGAGTTGGTTAAACAGTTTGGTTACAAATCGGTTATGGAAGTGCCCCGTATTGAAAAGATTACTTTAAATATGGGTGTTGGCGAAGCGGTTGCTGATAAGAAAGTAATGGAACACGCTGTGTCTGATTTGGAAAAAATTGCCGGTCAGAAACCTGTTGTAACTGTAGCCCGTAAATCTATTGCTGGTTTTAAAATTCGTGACAACTACCCTGTCGGTTGTAAAGTTACTTTGCGCCGTGATCAAATGTTTGAATTTTTGGACCGTTTGATTACTATTGCATTGCCTCGTGTTCGAGATTTTCGTGGTGTAAGCGGTAAGTCATTTGATGGTCGCGGTAATTACAACATGGGTGTTCGCGAACAAATCATTTTTCCGGAAATTGAGTACGATAAAATTGATGCTTTGCGTGGTTTGAATATTACTATTACTACTACAGCAAAAACCGATGAGGAAGCGAAAGCTTTATTGTCATTGTTTAAATTTCCGTTCAAAGGATAATCATGGCTAAGAAAGCACTTATTAATCGTGATCTGAAACGTCAAGCTTTGGCTAAAAAATATGCGGCTAAACGCGCGGCAATTAAAGCGGTAATCAATGATTCGAATGCAACTGAGGAAGAGCGTTTTGAGGCTCGTTTGAGGTTTCAATCCATTCCTCGTAATGCGGCACCTGTGCGTCAACGTCGTCGTTGTGCTTTGACAGGTCGCCCTCGTGGTACTTTCCGTAAATTTGGTTTGGGTCGTATTAAAATCCGTGAAATCGCCATGCGTGGCGAAATTCCGGGTGTTGTTAAAGCCAGCTGGTAATAGGAGTAATTAAGAATGAGTATGCATGATCCTATTTCCGATATGTTGACTCGTATCCGCAATGCGCAACGTGCTAATAAAGCAGCAGTTGCAATGCCTTCTTCAAAATTAAAGTGTGCTATTGCAAAGGTATTGAAAGAAGAAGGATATATTGAGGACTTCACAGTTTCATCTGACGTAAAGTCTATATTGGAAATTCAATTAAAATACTATGCAGGTCGTCCTGTAATTGAACAAATCAAGCGTGTATCTCGCCCCGGTTTGCGTATTTATAAAGCGTCTAGTGAGATTCCAAGTGTTATGAATGGCTTGGGTATTGCTATTGTTAGTACTTCTAAAGGTGTAATGACTGATCGTAAAGCACGTTCTCAAGGTGTTGGTGGTGAGTTGTTATGCATTGTAGCCTAGTGGAGGAAAAGAAATGTCACGTGTCGCAAAAAACCCAGTGACTGTTCCCGCTGGTGTAGAAGTAAAATTTGGAACAGAGGCATTAGTTATTAAGGGTAAGAACGGTGAATTGTCTTTTCCTTTGCATTCTGATGTAGCCATTGAATTTAATGATGGCAAATTGACTTTTGTTGCGAATAACAGCAGTAAACAAGCAAATGCAATGTCTGGTACTGCTCGCGCATTAGTCAGCAATATGGTTAAAGGTGTTTCAGAAGGTTTTGAGAAGAAATTACAATTGATAGGCGTGGGTTATCGTGCTCAAGCACAAGGTAAAATCTTGAATCTGTCTTTGGGTTTTTCTCATCCAATCGTATATGAAATGCCTGAAGGTGTCTCCGTTCAAACTCCTAGCCAAACAGAGATTGTTTTAACCGGCTCGGATAAACAAGTTGTTGGTCAAGTTGCTGCTGAGATTCGTGCGTTCCGTGCTCCTGAGCCTTATAAAGGTAAAGGTGTTCGCTATGTAGGCGAAGTAGTGGTAATGAAAGAAGCCAAGAAAAAATAATTGAGGTTCACTAATGGATAAACATACAACCCGACTCCGTCGTGCACGCAAAACCCGTGCTCGTATTGCGGACTTGAAAATGGTAAGATTATGTGTGTTCCGAAGCAATAATCATATTTATGCTCAAGTAATTAGTGCTGAAGGTGATAAAGTATTGGCCCAAGCC
Source organism: Neisseria sp. Marseille-Q1983 (assembly GCF_018224585.1). NCBI lineage: Bacteria > Pseudomonadati > Pseudomonadota > Betaproteobacteria > Neisseriales > Neisseriaceae > Neisseria > Neisseria sp. Marseille-Q1983. The sequence continues at coordinate 14,710 of NZ_JAGTUI010000032.1, read as the reverse complement.
TCTACATTGGAAGCTGAGGTGCGCGGTAGTCTGAAATCTGGAAGCAATGTTGAAGCAGCTGCAATAGTTGGTAAACGTATTGCTGAGAAGGCTAAAGCAGCAGGTGTAGAAAAGGTTGCTTTTGATCGTTCAGGTTTCCAATATCACGGTCGTGTGAAGGCTTTGGCTGAAGCTGCTCGTGAAAATGGTTTAAGCTTCTAAATATTTGGAGACTTTCAGATGGCAAAACATGAAATTGAAGAACGCGGTGACGGTCTGATTGAAAAGATGGTCGCAGTTAACCGTGTAACCAAAGTAGTTAAAGGTGGTCGCATTATGGCTTTCTCTGCGCTAACTGTTGTTGGTGATGGAGATGGTCGTATTGGTATGGGTAAAGGTAAGTCAAAAGAGGTGCCTGTTGCAGTCCAAAAGGCGATGGATCAAGCACGACGCTCTATGATTAAGGTACCATTAAAAAATGGTACGATTCATCATGAGGTTATTGGTCGACATGGTGCTACTAAAGTATTTATGCAGCCTGCTAAAGAGGGTAGCGGCGTAAAAGCCGGTGGACCTATGCGTTTGGTTTTTGATGCTATGGGCATTCATAATATCTCCGCCAAAGTGCACGGATCTACTAACCCATATAATATCGTACGTGCAACATTAGATGGTTTGTCTAAGTTGCATACTCCTGCTGATATCGCAGCCAAACGTGGCTTGACAGTGGAAGACATTTTGGGAGTTAACCATGGCTGAACAAAAAAAGATTAGGGTTACATTGGTTAAAAGCCTGATTGGTACAATTGAATCTCATCGTGCATGTGCACGCGGTTTGGGTTTGCGTTGTCGCGAGCATACGGTAGAGGTTTTAGATACCCCCGAAAACCGTGGTATGATTAATAAAATCAGCTACTTGTTGAAAGTGGAGTCTTGATATGTTTTTGAATACAATTCAACCTGCTGTTGGTGCTACGCATGCTGGTCGTCGTGTTGGACGCGGTATTGGTAGTGGTCTTGGCAAAACGGGTGGTCGTGGTCATAAAGGTCAAAAGAGCCGGTCTGGTGGGTTTCATAAGGTGGGTTTCGAGGGTGGTCAAATGCCCTTGCAACGACGTCTCCCTAAAAGAGGTTTTAAATCTTTAACAGCATCAGCTAATGCACAGCTTCGTTTAAGTGAACTGGAATCAATTGCTGTTAATGAGATTGATATTTTGGTCTTAAAGCAAGCAGGTCTGATTGCATCTACAGTCTCTAATGTTAAAGTTATTGCTTCTGGTGAAATTTCTAAGGCAGTTGCTTTGAAGGGTATTAAAGCTACCAAAGGTGCGAGAGCTGCTATCGAGGCTGTTGGTGGTAAGATTGAAATGTAAGGTTTAATATTGTGGCTAATCAACAAACGTCATCAGGTTTATCCAAGTTTGGAGATCTTAAGAAACGTCTTTTGTTTCTATTTGGAGCATTGATTGTTTTTCGAATTGGTGCCCATATACCCGTACCTGGAGTTGATGCTGTTGCTTTAGCTAAATTATACGAAAGCGCTGGAAACGGCATCCTGGGAATGTTGAATATGTTTTCCGGTGGGTCGTTAGAGCGCTTTAGTATATTTGCAATAGGAATCATGCCATATATTTCAGCTTCTATTATTGTGCAGCTCGCTTCTGAAATTTTGCCATCATTGAAGGCTTTAAAAAAAGAAGGGGAGGCTGGTAGAAAGGTAATTACGAAATATACTAGGTATGGTACTGTTTTGTTAGCAATTCTTCAAAGTCTAGGTGTTGCATCTTTCGTATTTCAGCAAGGAGTTGTTGTAACAAGTTCATTTGAGTTTCATGTTTCCACGGTAGTTTCTTTGGTAACGGGAACCATGTTTCTTATGTGGCTTGGGGAGCAAATTACTGAAAGGGGTATCGGGAACGGTATTTCTTTAATCATTACGGCAGGTATTGCTTCAGGTATTCCTTCGGGTATTGCAAAGCTGGTTACACTGACGAACCAAGGTTCTATGAGTATACTTACGGCGTTGCTTGTTGTATTTGGTGCCTTATTATTAATTTATTTGGTTGTATACTTTGAAAGTGCACAGCGGAAGATTCCTATTCATTATGCAAAACGCCAGTTTAATGGCGGGGTGGGTAGTCAAAATACGCATATGCCTTTCAAGTTGAATATGGCTGGTGTTATTCCCCCAATTTTTGCTTCCAGTATTATTCTATTTCCATCTACTCTTTTAGGTTGGTTTGGTTCGGCTGATACAAATAGTGTTTTGCACAAAATAGCTGGATTGTTACAACACGGTCAATTGCTGTATATGGCTTTATTTGCAGCGACAGTTATTTTCTTTTGTTATTTTTATACGGCTTTGTTTTTTAGCCCTAAAGAAATGGCAGAGAATTTAAAAAAGAGTGGTGCTTTTGTTCCTGGGATTAGACCTGGTGAGCAGACCTCTAGGTATTTAGAAAAAGTTGTATTACGTTTGACATTGTTTGGAGCTCTTTATATTACAACTATTTGTTTAATTCCAGAGTTCTTAACTACGGTTTTAAATGTACCTTTTTATTTGGGTGGCACGTCTTTGTTGATTCTAGTTGTTGTAACGATGGATTTTAGTACACAAATAAATTCGTATAGGCTTACTCAACAGTATGATAAGTTAATGACTCGTTCAGAAATGAAATCATTTTCTCGGAAATAGAATTATGGCGAAAGAAGATACTATCCAAATGCAAGGTGAAATTCTTGAAACTTTACCTAATGCAACATTTAAAGTAAAACTTGAGAATGACCATATTGTATTGGGTCATATTTCTGGGAAGATGCGGATGCATTACATTCGTATTTCTCCGGGAGATAAGGTCACAGTAGAGCTGACACCTTATGATCTAACTAGGGCTCGAATTGTTTTCAGAGCAAGATAAACCAATAAAAGGAAAATAAAATGCGTGTACAACCATCTGTTAAGAAAATTTGCCGAAATTGCAAGATTATTCGTCGAAATCGTGTAGTTCGTGTAATTTGTACTGATCCCCGTCACAAACAGCGTCAAGGTTAATGGAATATTTCTTTTAATGTGATTCTGTGATATAGTGACACACTTTGCCCTAAAAAGGAAAAAATATGGCTCGTATTGCAGGGGTAAATATCCCTAATAACGCACACATCGTAATTGGTCTTCAGGCTATTTACGGTATTGGTGCTACTCGTGCTAAATTGATTTGTGAGGCTGCAAATATTGCGCCTGATACTAAAGCAAAAGATTTGGACGAGACTCAATTAGATGCTTTACGTGATCAAGTTGCCAAGTATGAAGTAGAAGGTGATTTGCGTCGTGAAGTAACTATGAGTATCAAGCGATTGATGGACATGGGCTGCTATCGTGGCTTCCGTCATCGTCGCGGCTTACCATGCCGCGGTCAACGCACTCGTACAAATGCGCGTACCCGCAAAGGTCCGCGTAAAGCGATTGCTGGTAAGAAATAAATTTTAAGGAATTTTATTAATGGCTAAAGCAAACACAGCTTCACGTGTACGTAAAAAAGTACGTAAAACCGTGAGTGAGGGTATTGTGCACGTTCATGCATCTTTCAACAATACCATCATTACAATCACTGACCGTCAAGGCAATGCGTTGTCTTGGGCTACCTCTGGCGGCGCTGGTTTTAAAGGTTCTCGTAAAAGTACACCATTTGCAGCACAAGTTGCAGCAGAAGCAGCTGGTAAAGTTGCCCAAGAGTATGGCGTTAAAAATTTAGAGGTTCGTATTAAAGGTCCAGGTCCTGGTCGCGAATCCTCTGTACGTGCTTTAAACGCTCTTGGTTTCAAGATTACCAGCATTACTGACGTTACCCCGTTGCCTCATAACGGTTGCCGTCCGCCTAAAAAACGTCGTATTTAATATTGGAGTGATTTGAAACATGGCACGTTATATTGGCCCTAAATGTAAGTTGGCACGTCGCGAAGGTACGGATTTGTTTTTGAAGAGTGCGCGCCGCTCTTTGGATTCTAAATGTAAAATTGATTCCGCTCCTGGTCAGCATGGTGCAAAAAAACCGCGTTTGTCAGACTATGGTTTGCAGTTGCGTGAAAAACAAAAAATCCGCCGTATTTATGGCGTATTAGAACGTCAGTTCCGTCGTTATTTCGCAGAAGCTGATCGTCGTAAAGGTTCTACTGGCGAGTTGCTGTTGCAATTGCTGGAATCTCGTTTGGATAATGTCGTTTATCGTATGGGTTTCGGTTCTACCCGAGCTGAAGCAAGACAGCTTGTTTCTCATAAGGCGATAGCTGTAAATGGACAAGTTGTCAATATTCCTTCTTTCCAAGTGAAAGCTGGTGATGTTGTCTCAGTTCGTGAAAAAGCCAAAAAACAGGTGCGTATTCAAGAAGCATTGGGTTTGGCAACTCAAATCGGCTTGCCGGGTTGGGTTTCTGTAGATGCAGATAAACTTGAGGGTGTGTTCAAAAACATGCCGGATCGCTCGGAATTGACCGGTGATATTAATGAACAGCTGGTGGTAGAGTTCTACTCTAAATAATGCTAGCTCAGTGAGGGACAGTTAAATGCAGAATAGCACAACCGAATTTTTGAAACCTCGTCAAATTGATGTAAATACTTTTTCTGCAACTCGTGCAAAAGTATCTATGCAGCCATTTGAACGTGGTTTCGGTCATACCTTAGGTAATGCTTTGCGCCGTATCTTACTGTCATCCATGAATGGTTTTGCTCCTACTGAAGTAGCTATTGCCGGTGTATTACACGAATATTCTACTGTTGATGGTATTCAGGAAGATGTTGTTGACATTTTACTGAATATTAAAGGTATTGTGTTTAAACTCCATGGTCGTAGCCAAGTTCAACTTGTGTTGAAGAAATCAGGTTCAGGTGTCGTATCTGCCGGTGATATTGAGTTGCCGCATGATGTAGAAATTCTGAATCCTGGTCATGTCATTTGTCATTTGGCTGATAACGGTCAAATTGAGATGGAAATTAAAGTGGAGCAAGGTCGTGGTTATCAATCTGTTTCAGGTCGTCAGGTAGTTCGTGATGAGAACCGTCAGATTGGTGCAATCCAGTTGGATGCGAGTTTTTCGCCCATCAGCCGTGTTAGCTTTGAGGTTGAACCTGCACGTGTAGAGCAGCGGACGGATCTTGATAAGTTGGTTTTGGATATCGAAACCGACGGTTCTATTGATCCTGAGGAAGCTGTACGCAGTGCGGCACGTATTTTGATTGATCAGATGTCTATTTTTGCTGATTTGCAGGGTACTCCTGTGGAGGAGGTTGAAGAAAAAGCACCTCCTATCGACCCTGTTCTTTTGCGTCCGGTAGATGATCTGGAATTGACAGTACGTTCAGCTAATTGTTTGAAAGCTGAGGATATTTATTATATTGGCGATTTGATTCAACGCACTGAAACCGAGCTTCTTAAAACGCCGAATTTGGGACGTAAATCTTTGAATGAGATCAAGGAAGTATTGGCATCTAAAGGTTTGACACTGGGTTCTAAGTTGGAAGCATGGCCACCTGTAGGCTTGGAAAAGCCTTAATGAAGAATTAAAGGATAATTGATATGCGTCATCGTAATGGCAATCGCAAATTAAACCGTACCAGCAGTCATCGTGCTGCAATGCTGCGTAATATGGCGAATTCATTATTGACTCACGAAACTATTGTAACAACTCTGCCTAAGGCCAAGGAATTGCGCCGTGTAGTAGAGCCGTTGATTACATTGGGTAAAAAACCGTCATTGGCAAACCGCCGTTTGGCATTTGACCGTACTCGCGACCGTGATGTTGTGGTAAAACTGTTTGGCGATTTGGGTCCTCGTTTTACTGCTCGTAACGGTGGTTATGTTCGAGTGTTGAAATACGGATTCCGTAAAGGTGATAATGCACCTCTGGCACTGGTTGAATTGGTTGACAAACCGGCTGCTGAGTAATTTTAGTCGTATAACGCCATCTGCCGAAAAGCAGGTGGCGTTATTTTTGCAATATCTGATAGGTAATAGGGTATTGGCTATTATGTTTAAAATATTAATTGAATAGCTAGGGTTTGCGCGGTAAACTTACATCATTAAAAAATTCTATGATGGTCTATATGATGAATGCCTTCGATATAAAGTCGACAAAGATGGACGTATTGTCTATATCTTTGCATACATCAGACTTGTTTGATTTGGAAGATGTGTTGGTCAAATTGGGCAAGAAGTTTCAAGAGTCTGGTGTTGTTCCATTTGTTCTGGATGTTCAAGAGTTTGATTATCCCGAGTCTTTGGATCTTGCTGCATTGGTTTCGTTGTTTTCAAGGCATGGTATGCAAATTTTGGGTCTGAAGCATTCTAATGAACGTTGGGCTGCTGTGGCTATGAAGTATCATTTGCTGTTTTGTCTGTCTCATTCGGAAAATGTTAAAGAACTGGGTCAGGTTGAGGTGCAGAAAACGGAGGATGGTCAGAAAGCAAGGAAAACAGTATTGATTACATCCCCTGTCCGTACCGGTCAGCAGGTTTATGCCGAAGATGGCGATTTGATTGTTACGGGGGCGGTCAGTCAGGGGGCGGAATTGATTGCGGATGGCAATATACATATTTATGCGCCGATGAGGGGGCGTGCTTTGGCCGGCGCCAAGGGTGATACTTCTGCCCGTATATTTATCCACTCCATGCAGGCAGAACTGGTTTCTGTGGCGGGTATTTACCGTAATTTTGAACAGGATTTGCCGGATCATCTGCACAAGCAGCCGGTACAGATATTGTTGCAGGATAATCGGTTGGTTATCAGTGCAATTGGCTCAGAGTAATTGTTTGATATTTTAAAAAGGAAATATTGTGGCAAAAATTATTGTAGTAACTTCAGGTAAGGGCGGTGTCGGTAAAACGACTACCAGTGCCAGTATTGCGACAGGTTTGGCATTACGCGGATATAAAACGGCGGTAATTGATTTTGATGTGGGCTTGCGTAACCTCGACCTCATTATGGGCTGCGAGCGTCGTGTCGTTTATGACCTGATCAATGTCATTCAGGGTGAGGCGACACTCAACCAGGCTTTGATTAAAGATAAAAATTGTGAAAACCTGTTTATTTTGCCGGCTTCCCAGACTCGGGATAAAGACGCTTTGACACGCGAGGGTGTCGAAAAAGTGATGCAGGAGCTGTCCGGCAAGAAAATGGGTTTTGAGTATATTATTTGCGACTCTCCCGCCGGTATTGAGCAGGGTGCATTGATGGCGTTGTATTTTGCTGATGAAGCCATTGTAACGACCAATCCTGAGGTTTCCAGTGTGCGTGACTCCGACAGGATTTTGGGAATTTTGCAAAGCAAATCCCGTAAGGCAGAGCAAGGCGGTTCGGTTAAAGAACATCTGTTGATTACGCGTTATTCTCCCGAACGTGTGGCAAAAGGCGAAATGCTGTCTGTACAGGATATTTGCGATATTCTGCGTATTCCTTTGCTGGGTGTGATTCCCGAATCCCAAAACGTCTTGCAGGCATCCAATTCCGGAGAACCGGTCATCCATCAGGACAGCGTAGCGGCTTCCGAGGCATATAAGGACGTTATTGCCCGTCTTTTGGGCGAGAACCGTGAAATGCGTTTCTTGGAAGCTGAGAAAAAAAGCTTCTTCAAACGTCTGTTCGGAGGATAAGGTATGTCATTGATCGAACTTTTATTCGGCAGAAAGCAGAAAACGGCAACCGTTGCCCGCGACCGCCTTCAAATCATCATTGCCCAAGAGCGCGCTCAAGAAGGTCAGGCTCCGGATTACCTGCCGACTTTACGTAAAGAGTTGATGGAAGTCCTGTCCAAATATGTGAATGTTTCATTAGACAATATCCGTATTTCCCAAGAAAAGCAGGATGGTATGGATGTGCTTGAGTTGAACATTACTTTGCCGGAACAGAAAAAGGTATAGGACATGACCTTAACCGAATTGCGGTACATCGTCGCAGTCGCCCAAGAACGTCATTTCGGCAGGGCGGCGCGGCGTTGTTTTGTCAGCCAGCCCACTTTGTCTATTGCCATTAAGAAATTGGAAGAAGAGCTTGCCGTCTCTTTGTTTGACCGGAGCAGCAACGATATTATTACGACCGAGGCGGGGGAACGTATCGTTGCACAGGCGCGTAAGGTATTAGAAGAGGCGGAGCTTATCAGGCATTTGGCAAATGAAGAACAAAACGAGCTGGAGGGTGCGTTCAAACTCGGGCTGATTTTCACGGTTGCGCCGTACCTGTTGCCGAAATTGATTGTTTCGTTGCGCCGTACTGCACCGAAAATGCCTTTGATGTTGGAAGAGAATTACACGCATACTTTGACTGAGTCGCTCAAACGCGGGGACGTTGACGCGATTATCGTTGCCGAACCGTTTCAAGAGCCGGGCATTGTTACCGAACCCTTGTATGACGAACCGTTTTTCGTGATTGTCCCGAAAGGGCATTCATTTGAGGAACTGGATGCCGTTTCGCCTCGGATGCTGGGTGAGGAGCAGGTTTTGCTGCTGACGGAAGGCAACTGTATGCGGGATCAGGTGCTCTCAAGCTGTTCCGAATTGGCGGCGAAACAACGCATACAGGGGCTGACCAATACATTGCAGGGCAGCTCGATCAATACAATCCGCCATATGGTTGCCAGCGGTTTGGCAATCAGCGTGTTGCCGGCAACCGCGCTGACCGAAAACGATCATATGCTGTTCAGCATTATTCCGTTTGAGGGTACGCCGCCAAGCCGGCGGGTCGTATTGGCGTACCGCCGCAATTTTGTCCGTCCGAAGGCATTGTCGGCGATGAAGGCGGCGATTATGCAGTCGCAGCTTCACGGGGTAAGTTTTATCCACGACTAGGCGCAGGCAATGCCGTCTGAAACGGGTTTCAGACGGCATTTGTTATCTAGTCATCAATCAGACAAACTTATCTGATCTACAAGTGTTTTTTACTTCACTTTCGTACATACATCACGGGAAGTTCCGTCTTCAGATACCAATTTTCCTGTTTTATCTATTTGATATACTCCATCTTTACCGGGTTTGTCCATCTGCGCGACCAATCCGGTGTACATCATGCTTTCCAAGAGTCGTCCATCCTCCGACTTTTCCAACCACGCCAGCGTTTCGGGGCTGTGCTGTCGTGAAACTTCGCTATATTTGATTTGGCTTTCCGTCAAGGCATTGTTTTCAAAACGCCATTTCCCTGAGCCGACAACACGGTATGCCAAGATATTGCCGTCATCATCAATTTTGAGTATAGCATCGCCACGGAAACTGCCGTCCTGAAGATATTCGACTTTTGCATCACCGTGAATGTTTTCATCAGTGCCGATGCAATGCCATGTACCGACAATCGGAGAAGCTAAGGCGGTTGTTGCGGATAAAAGTACCGGCAGAATAAAGAGTTTCATCGTATTTCCTTTGACGTTCAAGAAATATAAATCACGAGACCTGCAATCAGTGCCAGCTGGACACCCAACTTCATCAGTGCGGTACGGCTGACGAAGTAGATAAACCAAGTGCCGGTCAGAATCAACAATAGAATAATCAGCCACGGCCGCCATTTGTTGAGGTGGACGGCTTCGGTAAAGCAGGTATGAATATGAAGTACGATGATGGCTACGACAAGCAATATAGGCACGATAAAGTCCATCATTTGATTTCCTTTTGATGAGGCTGTCTGAAAACACTGGTTTCAGGTTTTCAGACGGCCTTGTTTATTCAATCAAATCAGTCTTTCAACTTCGCCAACTGAGTTTGCACTTTTGCCATTTTGTCTTCCAACTCCGCCAAATCGGCTTTGTCTTTTTCCACCAAATGCGCGGGGGCTTTTTCGGTGTAGCCGGGTTTGGAAAGTTTGGCATTGAGTTTGTCCAAGGCTTTTTGCAGCTTCTCGGCTTCTTTGCTCAAACGGGCGGTTTCGGCGGCTTTGTCGATTTCGACTTTCAGCATCAGGCGCGCGCCGTTGCAGACGGCGACGGGGGCATCTTCGCTTTCGGGCAGGGCGGCGACTTGCCGTGCTTCGGTCAGGCGGGTCATCATCGGCAGGTATTTGAGGTAGTCCGCCAAGTCGTCCGCGCTTTCGACAAACAGCGGGGCTTTTACGTTGGGCTGGATGCCCATTTCGCCGCGCAGGTTGCGGACGGCGCCGATCAAATCCTGCAGCACGGTCATTTGCCCGAATGCCGTCTGAACAATCTCGCCGCCGTCGGCTTCGGGGAAGCGGGCGAGCATAATGCTGTCGGCGGTTTTCGCGTCGCACATAGGGGCGACGGTTTGCCACAATTCTTCGGTGATGAACGGGATAATCGGATGCAGCAGGCGCAGGGCGGCTTCGAGTACGCGCAATAAGGTATGGCGTGTGGCGCGTTGGCGGCTGGCACAGCCGGTTTGAAGCTGCACTTTGGCGAGTTCCAAATACCAGTCGCAATAGTCGTTCCATACGAAGCTGTACAGGGTTTCCGCCGCCAAATCAAAGCGGTAGGTCTCGTAGGCTTGCGTAACCTGCCCGATGGTCTGATTCAGACGGCCTACAATCCACATATCGGGGAAGGAATAGCCGCGCGGTTCGGCGGCGGTTGCGCCGTAGCCGCAGTCTTGGTTTTCGGTGTTCATCAAGACGAAGTTGGTGGCGTTCCAGATTTTGTTGCAGAAGTTGCGGTAGCCTTCGGCGCGTTTGAAGTCGAAGTTGACGCTGCGCCCCAAGCTGGCGTAACTCGCCATGGTGAAGCGCAAAGCGTCCGCGCCCATGCTGGGGATACCTTCGGGGAAGAGTTTCTTCGTGGCTTCTTCTACTTTGGGCGCGGTTTCGGGTTTGCGCAGGCCGGTGGTACGTTTCACCAACAGTTTGTCCAAGTCGATGCCGTCAATCAAATCGACAGGGTCGATGACGTTGCCTTCGGATTTGGACATTTTTTTGCCTTCGTGGTCGCGCACGATGCCGTGGATGTACACGTCTTTAAACGGTACTTTGCCGGTAAAGTGGGTGGTCATCATAATCATGCGCGCCACCCAGAAGAAGATGATTTCGTAGCCGGTAACCAAGACGTTGGACGGCAGGAAGGCTTTGAGTTCGTCGGTTTCAGACGGCCAGCCGAGCGTAGAGAACGGCACGAGTGCGGAGGAGAACCATGTGTCCAATACGTCTTCTTCGCGGGTCAAACCGGTTTTGCCGGCCTGTTTTTCGGCTTCCGCCTGATTGCGGGCAACGTACACATTGCCTGCTTCGTCGTACCACGCGGGGATTTGATGACCCCACCACAGTTGGCGCGAGATACACCAGTCTTGGATGTTGTTCATCCATTGGTTGTAAGTGTTGACCCAGTTTTCAGGGATAAAGCGCACTGCGCCGCTGTCGACGGCTTTTTTGGCTTTGTCGGCGAGGCTCAAGCCTTTGAATTCGCTGTCAGGCTCGCCGCCGTTCGGTGTGGCGGACATGGCGACAAACCATTGGCTGGTCAGCATCGGCTCAATCACGGAACCGGTACGGTCGCCTTTCGGCGTCATCAGCGTGTGCGCTTTGATTTCGACCAAGAAGCCTTGTTCCTGCAAATCGGCAACCATTTGTTTACGCGCGGCAAAGCGGTCTAAGCCCGCGTATTTTTCAGGCAGGGCAAAGCCTGGTTGCGCTTCGCCTTTGAAGTTGAACACTTCGGCGTTTGCCAATACTTTGGCTTCCAAGTCGAACACATTAATCAGGCGCGTGTCGTGGCGTTTGCCGACTTCGTAGTCGTTGAAGTCGTGCGCAGGCGTGATTTTCACGCAGCCTGTGCCGAAGTCTTTTTCAACGTATTCGTCGGCAATCACGGGGATGGTACGGCCGGTCAGCGGCAGGATTAATTCTTTGCCGATTAAATGGGTGTAACGTTCGTCTTCGGGATTAACGGCAACGGCAACGTCGCCCAGCAACGTTTCAGGGCGGGTGGTCGCCACGATAACGGCTTCAGCGGGATTGTCCGCCAGCGGATAGCGGATGTGCCACATAGAGCCTTGTTCTTCCACGCTTTCCACTTCCAAATCCGATACCGCCGTGCCAAGCACGGGATCCCAGTTCACCAAGCGTTTGCCTCGGTAAATCAAGCCCTGTTCATACAGACGCACGAACACTTCGGTTACGGTTTCAGCTCGCACGTCGTCCATCGTGAAATACTCGCGCGTCCAGTCGGCAGAACAACCCACGCGGCGCATTTGCTGGGTAATCGTACCGCCGGAAACTTCTTTCCATTCCCACACTTTTTCCAAGAATTTTTCGCGCCCCAAGTCATGACGGGACACGTTTTGCGCGGCAAGCTGACGCTCGACCACGATTTGCGTGGCGATGCCCGCGTGGTCGGTGCCCGGAATCCAGGCGGTGTTGCAGCCTTTCATGCGGTAGTAGCGGGTCAGACCGTCCATGATGGTTTGGTTGAAGGCATGTCCCATGTGCAGCGTGCCGGTTACGTTGGGCGGCGGCAGTTGGATGGAGAAAGACGGTTTCGTCAAATCCATATCGGGCTGGAAATAGCCTTGGCTTTCCCAGTTTTGATAGTGTTTGGATTCGATTTCGGCGGGGGAGTATTTGTCTAACATATGAAGCCCTGAGAAATAAGATGATTTGATGGTTTGAATTATAGCGCAAATGCCGTCTGAAACGCTTTTGGAGGTTTCAGACGGCATCAAAAGGGTACGGTCAGCGGATGATGCCGCGCGTCGATTGTGCGAAAAAGTCTCGGAATACGGCAAGCTCGGCTTGGGTTTCGGCGTGGCGGAGGATGTCTGCCTTGGCTTCTTCAAACGGAATGCCGCGATGGTAGAGGGTTTTGTACACGTCTTTGACGGCGGAAATCTGCTCTGCGGTAAAACCGTTGCGGCGCATGCCTTCGCTGTTGAGCCCCGCCGGTTCGGCGCGGTAGCCCGATGCCATGAAGTAGGGCGGTACGTCTTTGTGTACGCCTGCGGCGAAGGCGGTCATGGCGTAGTCGCCGATGCGGCAGAATTGGAAAACCAGCGTGTAGCCGCCCAAAACGACGTAGTCGCCGATGGTAACGTGTCCGGCAAGCGAGGCGTTGTTGGCGAAAATGGTGTGGTTGCCGACCACGCAGTCGTGCGCGAGGTGGCAGTACGCCATAATCCAGTTGTCGTCGCCGATACGGGTTTCGCCGATGCCGGTTACCGTGCCTAAATTAAAGGTGGTGAATTCGCGGATGGTGTTGCCGTTGCCGATAATCAGCTTGGTCGGCTCGTCGCGGTATTTTTTGTCCTGCGGAATTTCGCCGAGGCTGGCAAATTGGAAAATGCGGTTGTTTTCGCCGATGCTGGTGTGGCCGTTGATGACGGCGTGCGGGCCGATTTCGGTATTCGCACCGATTTGGACGTTGGGGCCGATAACGGTGTACGCGCCGACTTTGACGCCGGAGTCGAGTTCGGCTTTGGGGTCGATGACGGCGGTCGGGTGGATAAGGGTCATGTTTTTAATACTCCGCTGCTTGTTAAGACAAATAATAGAAAATTACAGTTTGTCGATTTCATCGCAGACCGCAATCACTTGATCGCTAAAATGGCTAAATACTGAAGTAGTATCTACATCCATGTAATTAAGCAGTTCAAAAATAGATTGGTGAATATTTCTAGCGTAGTTGGTATCTTTTATTGCACCTTTAAAACAAATCGGTTCGTGATGTGCCAAACGATTACGGAAATTGTTAATATTGGAAAGTTCTCGAAAAATCCATTTTTGGTTATATTGCACACTTGGTGTAGATTTGGGCTTTTTTGGAAAAACTTTCATCAATACTTTCCCTGTAGCATCAAATTGAGCATCTTTCCCTCCCGCAAACAGATACCGCCAAAAACCGAATCCTAGTCCTGCAACCAATTGGTTGTGGTCAAATTTTCCCCCGCTATTATTTTGTATTTTAGATAATACAACCTTGATTAATTCAGCAGATTCTTTCGTACCATTTCTTAAAAAGCAACCTTGATATTTCAATGCAGGATTCGTTTGTGGCTGTATGCTATCATATAACCAGTTTCTGTCTTTAAACTCCTGTTGAAGGCAAATGTCAATTTTGCTTCTTAAAACAATCTCAAATATTGAAACAACATGAAAAAGTTCTCTTGATAAAGATAGATTCAATAAATACAATTCAGCCGCTTTGTCTTCCCCAACGGCATTTTTATATCGTTCCATTCTGAAATCAGAAAAAATACTACAGCATTCCTTATAATCCACTATAAAATTGACGTTTCAAACTATATTTGATACAGTTAGATAAAACTAATCCCCACCGTGTCCCTGGGTTTGAATAAACCTAAACCGGTGGGTTTTCTTTTTATTAGATCGTCTGAAACTTTCAGACGACCTTTTTCTGAACACTCAAACTACGCGTTTGGCGCACATAATCACGGCTTCGACGGCAACTTGCCCGTCCACTTTGGCAACGGCGTTGAATTTGCCGATGCCGCGCCGGCTGGTCAGCAGCTCGACTTCAAAGACGAGTTGGTCGCCGGGGATGACTTGGCGTTTGAAACGGGCTTCGTCTATACCGGCGAAGAAGAAGAATTCGTTTTCCTTGCGGCCGCCTTCGCTGAGGATGGCGAGTGTGCCGCAGGCTTGCGCCATCGCTTCGATGATGAGTACGCCGGGCATCACGGGCAGGTCGGGAAAGTGGCCTTGGAACTGGGGTTCGTTTATGGTTACGTTTTTGATGGCGGTTAGGGTTTTCATCGGCTCGAAGGCGGTGATGCGGTCGAGCTGGAGAAACGGGTAGCGGTGG
>NZ_JAGTUI010000031.1:0-26390 GCF_018224585.1 Neisseria sp. Marseille-Q1983 | reverse complement strand
AGCCTTGCGGAAATCTGAAACTGTCTTTTTCGCCCTTGCGTTTGAATTTTGGAAAGTCCGAACGTTTGGCGAAGAAGTTTTTGAATGAGCTTTCTAAATCTTTCAAAGCTTGCTGCAAAACCTGACTGTGGCAATCTTTTAGCCAAGTTAATTCACGTTTCCATTCAGGCAACAAATTCGCGATTTTGTTGTAACTGAATTTGAATGATTTATCTGCTTCGTACTGTTCATTTCGATACGCCAAAGCGCGATTGAATACAAAACGGGAACAACCGCAAAACTGCTTAAGTCTGCGGATTTGTGCGCCGTTTGGCATCAATTCAAATTTGAACGCTTTGAGTATTTGCATGGTTTCGTAGATAATGGAATTTTTGATTATTCTACACTTGGTCTATGGAAAAGAAACTGATTTAAGACGTGGTAGACACGTTGTTTTTAACTTACATGTTCATTTAGTCTTTGTCGCAAAATACCGCCGAAAAGTGTTCACAAAAGAAATTTTAGACGATATGCGACAAATTTTTGAAAGCGTTTGCACCGATTTTGAGGCACAACTAGTGGAATTTGACGGTGAAAATGACCATGTTCATTTGCTTGTAAACTATCCACCCAAAGTATCTATTTCAAAACTCGTGAACAGCTTGAAAGGTGTATCTAGTCGTATGATTAGGCAAAAAAATTATCCCGGTATTCGTGAGAAACTTTGGGGTGGTGCGTTGTGGTCGCCGTCTTATTTTGCAGGTAGTTGTGGTGGTGCATCTATTTCCATTATTCGACAATATATTGAGCAGCAAAATACGCCTGACTGAAATTCAACGTTTTTAGGACTGCTTTGCAGTCCGTGCCTGATATCTCCGCCGTGAACGGCGAAGTTTTACGGCGCATTCGGATAAAAATATTATTAAGAAAGCCCTTACTATGAACCGCACTCTGTACAAAGTTGTATTTAACAAACATCGAAACTGCATGATAGCCGTTGCTGAAAATGCCAAACGCGAGGGCAAAAACACAGCCGACACCCAAGCTGTAGGTATTTTGCCAAATGATATTGCGGGTTTTATCCATTCTATCTCTGTTATCTCATTCTCCCTTTCATTACTGCTCGGTTCTGCCCTTATCCTGACTTCTTCTTCTGCTAATGCCCAAGGTATCGTTGCCGACAAATCCGCACCTGCACAGCAACAGCCTACCATCCTGCAAACAGGTAACGGCATACCGCAAGTCAATATTCAAACCCCTACTTCGGCAGGGGTTTCTGTTAATCAATATGCCCAGTTTGATGTGGGTAATCGCGGGGCGATTTTAAACAACAGCCGCAGCAACACCCAAACACAGCTAGGCGGTTGGATTCAAGGCAATCCTTGGTTGGCAAGGGGCGAAGCACGTGTGGTTGTAAACCAAATCAACAGCAGCCATTCTTCACAACTGAATGGCTATATTGAAGTGGGCGGACGACGTGCGGAAGTCGTTATTGCCAATCCGGCAGGGATTGCAGTCAATGGTGGTGGTTTTATCAATGCTTCCCGTGCCACTTTGACGACAGGCCAACCGCAATATCAAGCAGGCGCATTAACAGGCTTTCAGGTTCGTTCGGGTCATGTTGCGATCACGGGACAAGGTTTGGATGCCCGTGATACCGATTTCACGCAGATATTGAGCCATGCGGTTAAGATTGATGGGCCTGTGTGGGGTAAAGATGTGCGTGTGTCGGCAGGGAAAAATGATGTTTCAGCTGATGGCTCTATCCAATCTTCACACTCCCCTGCTACGAATATAAATTCCGACAACTCACTGTATGCCATCGATACAGGGGCATTGGGCGGTATGTATGCCGGTAAGATCACCCTGATCAGCACTGATCGTGATGCATCCGTGCGCAATCAGGGGCAATGGTTTGCCTCAGCCGGCAATGTGGCAGTGAATGCTGAGGGTAAACTGGTCAATACAGGCATGATTGCAGCGACGGGAGAAAATCATGCGGTTTCACTTCATGCCCGCAATGTTCATAATAGCGGTACGGTTGCCTCACAGGATGATGCCAATATTCACAGCCAGACGCTGGACAATTCAGGTACGGTCTTATCCTCAGGTCAATTGACTGTCCGTAATTTAGGCCGTCTGAAAAACCAAAACAACGGTACGATCCAGGCTGCCCGCTTAGATATGTCAACAGGTGGTTTGGATAACACAGGTAATATTACTCAAACAGGTTCACAAGCATTGGATTTGGTATCTGCCGGCAAATTCGATAACAGTGGCAAGATTGGTGTAAGTGACGTTCCACAGACCGGTTTGAATCCCAATCCATCAGTCATACCACAGATTCCGAGTACTGCAACAGGTTCAGGCAGCAGCACTGTCTCGGCATCTAAGCCTGGTTCAAACAATCCCGTTTCACCTACAGCACCTGCAAAAAACTACGCCGTAGGACGCATTCAAACAACAGGAGCATTTGACAATACAGGATCAATCAATGCAGTTGGGCAAATTGACATTGCCGCCCAAAACGGTTTGGAAAATTCGGGTAGTCTGAATGCGGCTAAACTACGAGTATCAGGCGATTCATTTAACAATACGGTAAAAGGCAAACTCCAGGCACACGATCTGGCTGTTAACACCCAAACTGCTAGAAACAGCGGTCACTTATTAACTCAAACCGGCAAGATTGACAACCGTGAACTGCATAATGCCGGAGAAATTGCCGCCAACAATCTGACACTCATTCATTCGGGCCGCTTGAGCAATGATAAAAAAGGCAATATTTGAGCTGCACATTTACAGCTTGATACCGCCGGTTTACATAATGCAGGTAACATTCTTGCCGATAGTGGAACCGTTACCACCAAGAACAATCTTCGCAATACAGGAAAAGTTTCTGTTGCACGACTGAATACCGAAGGTCAGACTCTAGATAATACGCACGGACGTATAGAGGCTGAAACGGTTAACATCCAAAGTCAGCAACTGACTAACCAAAGCGGCCATATTACTGCTACCGAACAACTGACTATCAATAGTCGAAATGTAGACAACCAAAACGGCAAACTCCTATCTGCAAACCAAGCACAATTAGCTGTTTCAGACGGCCTATACAACCAACATGGTGAAATTGCCACCAACTGGCAGTTGTCTATTCACGATAAAAATCAAAACACTTTGGCGTTAAACAATGCGGACGGCACGATTCCAATCTGCCGGTAATGTATCGCTACAAGCCAAATCACTCACCAACAATGGCACATTAACAGCCGGTAACAAACTGGATATTGCTTTGGCGGACGATTTCGTCGTAGAGCGCGACCTCACTGCAGGCAAACAATTAAATCTAAGCATAAAAGGCCGTCTGAAAAATACCCATACCCTACAAGCAGGCCATACGCTCAAACTCAATGCCGGCAATATAGATAACCAAGTTACAGGCAAAATTATTGGCGGAGAACAAGCGGACATCACATCCGAACAGCATGTTGACAACAGGGGCTTGATCAACAGCGACGGTTTGACCCACATCGGTGCAGGTCAAACCCTGACCAACACAGGGACAGGCAAAATCTATGGCAACCATATTGCCCTAGACGCGCAAATACTGCTTAACCGGGAAGAAACGACGGAAGGCAGTACCAAAGCGGGGGCAATAGCTGCAAGGAAACGTTTGGATATTGGAGCGAAAGAGATTCATAACCAAGAAGGTGCCCTACTATCCAGCGAAGGTATTTTTGCCGTAGGTAATCGACTGGATGAACAACATCATGCGGCAGGCATGGCCGATACCTTTGTTAATGGCAGTGCCGGTTTGGAAGTACAAGGTGATGCATTGATGTCTGTTCGGAATATGCAGAACATCAATAATCACTTTAAAACAGAGACATACTTAGCCAAAGCAGAAAAGCAAGTTCGTGACTACACCGTACTGGGGCAAAATGCCTACTATCAGGCAGGAAAAGACGGTTTATTCGACAACTCGCAAGGACAAAAAGACCAAACTACTGCTACGTTCCATTTAAAAAATGGTTCTCGTATTGAGGCCAACCAATGGCATGTCCGAGACTACCACATCGAGACTTATAAAGAACGCATCATCGAAAACCGGCCGGCACACATTACTGTGGGCGGTAATTTGACTGCCTCAGGTCAAAATTGGCTGAACAAAGACAGCCGGATTGTAGTAGGCGGGCGTATTATCACTGATGATTTAAACCAGAAAGAAATTACCAATCAAAGTACAACAGGCAAAGGTCGCACAGATGCTGTCGGCACACAGTGGGATTCAGTTACAAAAAAAGGATGGTACAGCGGTAGAAAAAGACAACGCCGTACTGAAAGAAACCATACTCCTTACCATGATACCCAACTATTTACCCACGACTTCGACACGCCTGTATCCGTCATCCAACAGAATGCCGCCTCCCCTTCCTTTCAACCCGCTGCATCTGCAATCAAACTGATTGACGGAGTATCCACAGCAGCCGTCAATGGTCAGCGCATCCATACCGGTAATGTGGTCTCGTTAAATAATGCTACTGTTACTCTGCCTAACAGCAGCCTCTATACCACCCATCCTGACAATAAAGGCTGGTTGGTTGAAACCGATCCTCAATTTACAGACTACCGCCGCTGGTTGGGCAGCGACTACATGTTGCAACAACTGAAATTGGACACCAATCATCTACACAAACGGCTAGGCGACGGCTACTACGAACAAAAACTTGTTAATGAACAAATCCATCAGTTAACAGGCTACCGCCGACTCGACGGCTACAGGAGTGATGAAGAACAATTCAAAGCTCTGATGGACAACGGCCTTACTGCTGCCAAAACATTCGGTCTCACCCGGGTATCGCCTTGAGTTCAGAGCAAGTTGCCCGCTTAACTTCAGATATCGTTTGGATGGAAAATCAAACCGTCACCCTGTCTGACGGTTCGACTCAAACCGTACTGGTTCCTAAAGTCTATGCCCTGGCGCGCAAAGGTGATCTTAATACCTCCGGTGGCCTGATTAGTGCCGAACAAGTCTTACTTAAACTGCAAAACGACAACCTGACTAACAGCGGTACCATTGCGGGGCGACAGGCTGTACTCATCCAGGCACGGAATATTAACAGCAACGGTAACATTCAAGCCGATCAAATCGGTTTAAAAGCTGAAAAAAGTATCAATATCGACGGCGGGCAGGTACAAGCAGGCAGACTGCTGACTGCCCAAGCGCAAAATATCAACCTTAACGGTACAACCCAAACTTCCGGTAATGAACGTAACGGCAATACCGCCATCGATCGTATGGCCGGCATTAACGTGGTCGGAAGCTATACTGAGCAAGTAGATAACAGAGCTTCAGACGGCATCCTATCCCTGCATGCCGGCAACGATATTAACCTCAATGCGGCCACCGTCTCTAACCAAGTTAAAGGCGGCACTACCCAAATTACCGCCGGCAATAATCTCAACCTCGGCACCATTCATACCGAACATCGCGAAGCCTATGGTGCATTAGATGACGAGAACCATCGCCATGTCCGCCAAAGTACCGAAGTCGGCAGCAGTATCCGCACGCAAAACGGCGCACTGCTTAGAGCCGGTAACGACTTAAAAATCCGCCAAGGCGAACTAGAGGCCGAAGAAGGCAAAACCGTCCTTGCCGCAGGACGTGATGTCACTATCAGCGAAGGACGCCAAATAACCGAATTGGACGCCGCTGTAAGCGGGAAAAGCAAAGGCATCCTTTCCAGTACCAAAACACACGACCGCTACCGCTTTAGTCATGATGAAGCAGTCGGCAGCAACATCGGCGGCGGCAAAATGATTGTTGCAGCCGGGCAGGATATCAATGTACGCGGCAGCAACCTTATTTCTGATAAGGGCACTGTCTTAAAAGCAAGTAGGGACATCCAGCTAGAAGCAGCTTCTAATCGCTATTTTGATGCTGAAACACACGAATATAAAAAATCGGGTCTGAGCGGAGGCTTCCGCGACGGTGTTTTAAGTGTCGGATACACTAAAGCTTCCACAAAATCCAACCAAGACCAAACTGCAACCACCCTGACAACCTCCCAAGTCGGTAGTAAACAAGGTGATACCGTTGTTATTGCCGAACGAACCCTAAACACCAAAGCTGCGATACTGGCATCAGGTGGCGATATGCACCTACAGGGACGTGATGTTGCTTTAAATGCAGGATACACGGAAACAAATAACAACAACCATATCGAACAAAAACAATCAGGTCTATCCATGGGCATAACCCTGAATCCCATTGATGCTGCCAAAGCTAATTACAAACGCAATATGCAAGGCAGTGGCTACAGCAATCGTATAGTGGGTAAGACCTTGCAACGTGCTGATGCCGGAGCAAAGGCATCCACAGCAGCTTTTACTCCTATCGTCATCAACGGTGGTCGCCAAAAAACTACGGAAAATCGTCATCAAGAAGATACGCAAGCAGTGGTAACGGCCGTTTCTGCGCAAGGCAACCTAAACATTGTTGCCGACGGCGGCAGTATCAGAAGTGAAGGGACAAAACTGACTGCCGAACGCGATATCCTGCTTTCGGCAACAGAAAGTATAACGTTGGATGTTGCCCGCAACACCGCCGATCAACACGGTTCCCGTAAGCGCAGCGGTTTCAGCATAGATAACCGAGAATTGATTCTGGCGGGGACGTTTAATGACCGTAGCAATGCACAAGGCAATCTCGATAAAGCTACCGGCACACAATTGTCCGCGGGTGGCATCGCCACATTGCAAGCGAAAAAAGCGGATATCAATATCTTCGGTAGCAGCATTGCCGCGGAAGATGATGTTACCTTGTCTGCCGGCCGCAATATCAATATCCGTTCCAGCCAAAACAATCAAACCCAATCAGAACGTCAAATCACCAGCGGCATCGGCACTGCGGTAATTTCCGATACCGAACACTTTGCCGGGTGGATGAAAAACCGGAAAGATAGTAACAGTAATCAAGTTGAACAGATTAAATCTCAAGTTGGGAGCTTGGGCGGCAACGTCAATATACAGGCTGGTGGCAACTATACCCAACAGGTTGCCAATGTGGTGGCCGCCAAAGACATCAATATTACAGCAAAAAGCGTTGAGATTCTGGCTGACCACAATCGCAACAACAGCCACCAATCCGAGCGCGACGTTAAAATTGGCACCTTTGCCAAGGTATCTTCTCCACTGATCGACCTGGTAAACGCTGCCGAAGGCGCGGTGAAGAGTAAAGCAGACGACCGCACGCAGGCGCTGCAAACACTGGCTGCAGGTGCACAAGCTTATTCTACCTACAATACCGCTACCAGCGGCGGTGCATTAGCCAAAGCAGAAGTAGGTTTCGGCTTTAAAACTGCCAACAGCAGCCAAGACCAAAGCCAAAACCATAGCCAAGCCAATGTTTTGAATGCCGGTGGTAACCTCAATATCCGTTCTACCGAAGGTAACATCCACCTTCAAAACACCCAAGCACAAGCGGCTGAAACCCTCCGCTTAGATTCAGCCAAAGATTTGATACTCGAATCTGGCCAATCTTCCCAATCCGCCGATGGAAAAAATAGCAGCCTTGGTGCATCAGTGGGTGTAGGCGTCTCCGTAGGCGCGCAAACCGGTGTTTATGCTTATGGCGAAGTGGGTGGCAGCAAAGGTAAAAACCATTATCTTGCCCAAACACACGATCACACGACCCTCCAAGCTAAAAAAATCGAATTGGCAAGCAAAGGTGATACCACTCTCAAAGGGGCTACAGCCACTGCCAGCCGCATTGATGCCGATGTAAAAGGCCGTCTGAACATCGAAAGTGTTCAAGACCATACCGAACAGGACAACAAACCGGCGCCGGCGTACGTGTACAAGTTTCCTTGGGCACCGCCTGGGAGGCTTCGGGCAACTTCAACCAAAGCAAAGCTTCAGGCAGCAGTAACAGTGCGGCTATCCAATCCGGACTTTTTGCAGGAGAAGGCGGCTACCACATCGAGGCCGACAGCATCCACCTAAAAGGCGGAGCCATTACCTCTACCGCGCCGAAGGAGCAAAATGAATTAACTGCCAAACGTCTTACTTTTGAAAATATTCAAAACCAAAGCAGTTATAGCGCATCCAATGTCAGCTTGAGCGGTAGTTACGGTAGCGACAGCCCCTCTGAAACCTCCGACAACGCCGACTTCCGTCAAACAAACTTAGGTAAAGCATTTGCACGCTCTGCAGGCAAAAATGGTACCGACTTCAACCCTGGCTTGCCGCAATATGAAAAAGGCGGCGACAACAGCACCACCTATGCTACCCTGAGCGAAGGCCGTCTGAACATCGGCGGCAAAGAGACCACTACGCAAGAACTGGGTATCAATAGTGACAGCAGTAACGCACACCGTGCTGTTGCGGCTCTGCCCGATTTAGCCAAGATTACTGAAAAGCAACAGATTATAGCTAAAGCAACTTCCGATATAGTAACCGCTGCGCACACTTTCAGCAGCAACCGCCAAAAAACCGCTGCAGAAAATAAAGCCAAAGCCGAATCGGAGTTCGAAGGCCGTCTGAAAGCCCAAAATGACGGTAGCTATGAAGCCTACGCCAAACTGGACGAAACCGAACGGCAAAAAATTCTAATCAACTACTCAGAAACCTATCGCAAAGCCAATGCCGAAGCCCAAAATTGGGGGGTGGGAGGTAAACACAGCCGTGCCCTTAATGCCGGCATCACCCTCGCGACCGGTCTACTTGGTGGTCAAAGCGGGTTACAAAGCGCAGTCAATGCCGCTGCGCCTTATGCCTCCGAAGCAATAGGCAGAACATTTGGCCACGGTGAAAACAAAAACGAAACCGCCCAAGCCGTCGGACATTTCCTTTTAGGAGCAGCTATCGCCCGCGTCAACGGTGTTAATTTTGCTGCCGGCGGCTCGGCTGCAGTTGCAGCTGAAAAGGCAGCGGAACATCTTGCCCAACGGTATAACGATGGTAAAACCGCAATCGATCCGCAAACAGGCGAGTTCAATGCCAACCTGCTGCCGGAACATATCAAAGAAGAAATCAAATCGAAGAGCGGGGTGATTGCATCGCTGACGGGAGCGGCCATAGGCGGCACGCCGGCAGAGGCGCAAACCGGAGGGACGGTCGGGCAGAATGCGGTGGAAAACAACCTCTATCTGACATCGGAAGCCTTAAAGAAGGACAAGCAGACAGCTCGTAAAATTTATTCTGTCATAAAAGAGCAAGTCAAGCATGAATGCAGTTCCACAGGAAGAATTACCGAATGTCGTCAAAATATAGGACGCATTATCGAATTTACCCAAGACAAACGCTTTGACAGTAGGTTTAAGGACTTAAAAAAAGAATCCTTATATTACCTAAATCAACATCCTGATTTAGTAGCCTCTTATTTGAAGGCTGAGTACGAAAAGCTGGATAGGGAAGACAAAAGTATCCTGCACCGCTACATCTCACCCGGGGCTGAAATCGTTTCGGGCAGTTTGGGTGTTGTTCTTTCAGGCGTAGCCGGAGGCGGATCTTGTGCCGAGACTTTCGGCTTAGGCTGTGCCGCCGCTTTGGTTGGTGTAACGTCTTCCTACGATCATGTCATTACTGGGGCGAAGAACTTCGGAAAAAAAGCCAGCGAGCAACGACCGACGATTACGGTCCAGACCTTGAAGCAGTTGGGGTTGTCGGAGCAGGCTGCGGAATATGTTCAGTTCTCTATAGATTTGTTCAGTGTGGGTAAATCGGGGGGCGGTATACCTAAGGCTAAGCCTGTGTTTGATGCGAAACCGAGATGGGAGGTTGATAGGAAGCTTAATAATTTGACAACTCGTGAGCAGGTGGAGAAAAATGTTCAAGAAATAAGGAACGGTAATAAAAACAGTAACTTTAGCCAACATACTCAACTAGAGAGGGAAATTAATAAACTAAAATCTGCCGATGAAATTAATTTTACAGATGGAATGGGAAAATTTACCGATAGCATGAATGACAAGGCTTTTAGTAGGCTTGTGAAATCAGTTAAAGAGAATGGCTTCACAAATCCAGTTGTGGAGTACGTTGAAATAAATGGAAAAGCATATATCGTAAGAGGAAATAATAGGGTTTTTGCTGCAGAATACCTTGGCAGGATACATGAATTAAAATTTAAAAAAGTTGACTTTCCTGTTCCTAATACTAGTTGGAAAAATCCTACTGATGTCTTGAATGAATCAGGTAATGTTAAGAGACCTCGTTATAGGAGTAAATAAAAATGGCAATTTGGAATTATCGGTACTACCTTATCCCATCAGCCGCTATCAGAAATAAATTTAATGCAAATAAAGATATCATACTTGATGAGTATCGATCTAATGGTTTTCAGAATTTTAATGAGAATAAAAGTTTTGAAAATTACTTTATCGATAATGATGTTATATTATTATCAATAATAAATGAAGCAAAAAAACAGCTTAAATTGAAAGAGTCTTGGGATAAAGACGCAATCATGTTTTGTGATAATTTTGGTAATAGTCTTACCGTTTGGCCAGATGATATAGAGTGTGAACTTGATTTAAGATTTGATTATACTAAATTTATTCAGAAAACCATTGATTGGGCAATAAAATATAATTGTCTATTTGTAATAGGAAAAACAGGAAATGTAGTTTCCCCTAATATAAATAATCTAATGTATGAAATAAAAGCATATTTGGAAAGCAAGCCGTGGCCCATATGAAACCTAAACTCAATACGTAGAATGTGCGGAACGCACGTATGCAGTTCTCAAGGTTTGAGCTAAGAGGCCGTCTGAAAACAGAAAAACGTTTCAGACGGACTTTATTTAACGTTACCGAGCTAGCGGGTTACAAAGCGCAGTCAATGCCGCTGCGCCTTATGCTGCCGAGGCAAAGAGAGTTTGGTGGTGTTATTACAATCAATCGTTGGTATGAAGCCAAATCTGGTAATTTCTGGAGAGATCACACTTCTACACCTCAAAAATTCGAAAAATTTAAGTCAGATATGGGTGATAGATTGAAAATTGCAACAAAAAATGGAGCAACATATGAATTACATTCAAATACACCAATCCCCAAACATGTTAAAGAATTTCTGAACAAAAAAGGTATTAAATATTTTGAATATTAAAAGTTATAGGAGATTTAAAAATGTCAAGAAGTGTAAGTTTAGATATTGATTTATATGTTAGCATCCAATGAATAACTAAAAATGCAGAAACCACTAGCACTGTTTACCATTTACCCGCCCTATCTGCCGGTCAATACCAACTGTTGGCAGAAGGCTTCCCAATCGGCAAGGGGTACAACGCGTGTGCCGCCTGCTAACCGGTGTACATCGGAAGTGCAGGCGGTGTGCCAATAGGTGTAAAACGGTAGTTTGGCGATGTCGGCTTCCGATATGACTGGAGTATTATCCTGTTCTGGCGTATACACAATCGGCATGCCGAAATAGCTGTATTGGCCGTCTTCCGCTTGGTTGCCTGTGTGGCCGCGGGGTTTACCGGTACGGACAAACAGACGGCAGAATGCGTTCCAATCGTGCAGAAACACAGCGGCTTGTCCGTCTATCAGGCTTTGGGCGGAACCGATGCTGCTGTCCCGCCAAAACAGGTAGCAAATTCCGTATTTATAACACCGTTTGTCGTGCTATACGGCTGCCGAAAAAAAACGCCACGTTTCAAACATGGCGTTTTTTTTGACGGTCAGAACCTGTATCCGACACCGGCTTTCAGGCTGTTGCTTTTATAGCGACTGCTGCCTGTGTGCTCGTAGTTGCCGAAGGCGCTCCAACCTCTGCCCAATTCTGCGCGGATACCGAGACCTGCATTCCAACGGGTTTGCGGCATATCCCATGCACCGGTTTTGCCACGAGCCTGATTCGCACCTTTAAACATCCCCGTCAGGGCGTAATCGCGTTTTTTGAAGTCATGTTCGACACCTGCAAAACCGAAGAGGGCGGTTTTGTCGTTCAGCGGTTGTGTCAGGCGGACGTTGAGCAGTCCGACGGGGGTGGTTTCGGAGAGTTTATCGGCTTTCCATGCCAGCGCACCGCCTTTTTCTTCAAACGCCTTTTGTCTGAGTATATCCAAACGGGCACCTATTTCGGTCTCCAGCAGGCCGCTGCCGAAAACGGGGAGGCGGAAACCGGATAATAGGGCTGCCTGTGTCAGTGAACCTTCTGCTTCACCTTCGGCGCGGATATCGACACCGTTCAGGCGGGCGGTTTTGTTCTTGTAGCCGCTGTAACCCAACAGGGCTTTGACAAAAGTCATGTTGTCCAGATTGTGACGGACACCGGCATTCAGACCGAAGCTGTTGACGGCTGCGCTACCACGGGTGTTCTCGTCCCATTTGGTTTGACCGGCGTCAAACGCGGCGGCAAGTGTGGTTTGTTCGCCCGCCTGGTATTTGACACCCAGGGTTTGGCGGAAGTCGGTCAGACCGCCGGACGCCGCCCCGCTTTTCCAGTCGCCGGTGTCGCGTTTGGTTTCGGCAAAGACATCTGTTTCGCCGGTTTTAAGCGGTCGGTCAAGTTTGTCGGCTGTCGATTTCAGGCGGCGGCTTTGAGTCTCCGCAAAGACATTGGTGCTGTTGGCGTGAATCCCGGCGGCCAACTGTTCCAACATGGTTGCGGTTCCGTCCGTGCGTTCGCTTTGGGCACGGATGAGCAACCTGCCTGTCTGCGCGTAAGAACCGGTTGCCAATTCTTTGTCGCTCAGTTTGTCGGCTTCCTCCATCAGGTTTTCGAGGTTGCGTCCGCCCTGTACAACATTATGGGCGAGTACGGGATCGAGGCGTTCTTTAACCGTCATGGCAACGGTATTGACATTGTTGCGGCGCAGACTGTAGTACAGGTCTTTGCCGGTGGCAGAGCCGACTTTGTCGCGGGAAACCATTTCGCCGTCGGCATAGACGCGCTGAACCTGTCCGTCTTTTGCGCTAATGCCGCCCTCTGAACGCAGGAAGGTAATCAGGCGTTCGTTCGGACGGGCGTAGTATTTGCTTACGCCGCCCAGCCAGATACCGCCGGTGTCGCCAAACTCGGTTTTGCCGGTCACATTGAGGACATCGCCCAACTGAACAAACAGATTGCCGTTTTGAGTAAAGGTCAGATTGCCGTCGATGGTGCTGTTGTTGCCGCCAAAGAGGAAGCCGTTGACATCAACCTGTACATTGCCTTTCACTCTGGCATTATCGTTCAAATGGAACTTGCTTCCGCTATATACGTCCGAAGTAATGCTTTTGTTGACGGAGAGCATGCCGCCCATTACATTGGTCACGCCCGTGTAGGTGTTTTCACCGTCAAGGATGAGGCGGCCGTCGCCGGTTTTGTTCAATCCGCCATTGCCGCTGATGTCGTTTTCAAAGAAAGACACGGTGTCCTCGCCCGTCACATTCGCATCAAACATACCGAAGGCGAACTGAGCGGGGCCTTTGACTGCTTTACCGGCATTGAGCAATCCCCAGCCGTACACGCTGTCCACGCCTTTGGCGCCTATGTCCTGCGCGGTAGTCAGGATGGTGGTACGCAGGTTGTCGTTGGACATCCACGGATAACGGCCCAACACCAGCGCCGCCGTTCCGCTGACAAGGGGAGCGGACAGCGACGTTCCACCGCTAAAACTGACATGTGGTTCGTCGTTCGAGCCTCGGATAACCATATTTTTGTCCAAGACGTCCACGTATTGACGGCCTTTAAACAAGACACCCGCTCGAAAGGGTGCGGACAGACACCATTGCGCCATCAGGCCGCAGCGGTTCGAATCACGGGCAATCGTACCGTCGCTCTCTACCCCAGCGGCTACGATAAGACCTTTTTGCGCTTTCGGATAGGCGTATGGAAGGAGTCCTTCATAACTGCCGTAAGTCAGCCCATCGTTTCCTGCCGACAAGACAAACAGCGTGCCGTCTTTGCGGATATGTTCGTCCATCTTGCGAAAGCTTGGTGAATCGGCAGTCATATTAAACTGGGCAACGTGTTCGAGATCGCTAACATTCGGTGGACTATAGCTGTACTCGTCGTCATTGCGAACATTCGATACACCATAGCTGTTATTGATGATTTTCGCGCCTTTACTGATGGCATATTGCCAGCCTTCGATGATGTTTTTTTCATCGAATTTGTCCCGCACGTCATAGCCGACCAGTTTGGCTTCCGGTGCCACGCCGCCCGTGCCGTAGCCGGGCACGGCACGTCCGGCAAGCAGATAGCTGACTATATCCATATGGTTCAACGTACCCGAGTGGGGAGCGCCGTGCTGGAAAGTCGGGTTTTCGAAATCACGGAACACACGATTGAGTTTCGCGTTGTCATACACATCAAACGGGCGGACTTTGACGGTGAGATACGCCGGATCGATATTCATGTCTTCCGTACCGTCGGATACTATGCCCGGGCAGGCAAGCCTGTCCAGTTCCGAGATTCCGGCCTGGTGGCCGCTGCACCCGTAGCTGATGCGGGTCGCGCTGCCGAACAGTTCGGCATAATCGGATATATCGTCATCAACCACACCGACAACCGCGCCTTTACCTTTGTAGCCGAGATCGTGTGCGGTTTTCAGGTTAATCGCGTTTTTGTACCGGGTCAGGTCGTTAAAATCCAGATGCGGATTAGCTTCGGGATATCCGTTTAAAACAGGGGGGAGTTCACCTGCAACAGGATTGATGTTCAAATTCGGTGCCGGTGCATTTTCCGTACTGTCCGGTTTGAGATGGTCTGCCACGCAGAGGGGGTAGCCTTTGCAGTTGTTGCCGAAGCCCGGCTTGTCCGGTTCGGGAGTGTCGGGGATATCGGCACCGCCGGTATTGGAAAACCCGGGCGCGGTAGGCGTACTGCTCCAGTCGGGAGAACTTCCGCCACCACCGCCGCCACCGCCGCCACAGGCAGTCAGGAATATCGTTGCACAGACGGCTGCGACGGTTTTTAATTTAGTATTCAAAATCAGCTTGTTCATTATTAGCAACTCCGTATTTCTTGGTTTGTTGCATTGCATAAAGGCTACACATATTGGAAAACGTCGTATTGTTTACACTTTTCCGCCATTATCAAAAACACAGAGATTTTTTCGTGCTGATTGATATCCTTGATAATATCAAATATCTGCTGAATCGACTGTTCAAGAAAAAGCTGAAAGTGTAAACAATACTGTTGATTTCTAAAACTTTTCTGCATCAATACATGTATAAGCTCGGTTCTGGTAGAATACTTGTTTTCATACCAGCAGTATCGCTATTATCTTCCATAACCCAACCATTATCGGTTAGATAAACAGTAGCATAATGCGGTTCCATTACCCTAGATGACATAGCTTTTTGAACTTTTTGATTATTTAACCACGGAGCTTGATCAACGAGCGTCGCAGTGTAGGCAACCTCTGAATACGTGCGTTTGCCATCGTTGACTGGCTCGCTGAATGATTCAACCTTGATGGTGTATCTACCTGTACAAAAAGCTGGAAATCTATTGTCGAGGACATTGCGCAAAAATGGTTTCCCCATTTCACTTACCTTAAAGGTATGTCCATCATTAGATTCCGGGTCAATCAAACCAGCATCAGTTAAAGTGTCAATACGTTCTTGGGTAACATCATCAGAAGAAGCGTCGCTAATAGAAATCTTTTGGCTGTCCTCATCAAAAATAATACCTAGTCGCATGCTTCCATTTGTATTGATGCTTAAACACATTCCTGCGCTGTGGTTTGCCCTACCTTCATCAAAGCCTTTCTGGATAGCTTCCTGAAAATTGCTATTATTAGCATCCTTTTTAGAGCAAGCGACTAATGATACAGTCAACATGGCAATACAAACTAATTTTTTCATCCTTGCTTCCCTTTTCGAAGAAAAAGTGAGTTAAAAGAAATAGTAACCGGTGTTTAGACTACCTGATGATTTTCAGGCAGCCTAAACGTTGGATTAAGGGTTAAGGATTAAAACCAAGCCTTTTTGCCCTGTACATACACACGCTCAAACTCTTCATCGCTACACATCAGGTATTTGATGCCGTCAATCAGGCTTAACACGCTGATCACGAGTATTGGGATTAACAAAAAAGATCCCAGTATGCTGACCAGTAGATAGATCAAACCTACCTTATTGATACCCAAATAAAACTTATGTGCGCCCAAGCAACCCAAAAATATGGCCAACAAGGCCGCCACCAAGCGTTTGCTGATGCCATTACCGGCACTAGATGTATTTGTGATGGAGGCATTGTTTTGGTTTTCAGTCGTCATGACCATGCTCCTTATGGGAAAGTTAAAAAGAAAAAACAGATGGCAGTGTTTAATGTGCTGTCCAGCCTGAATCGGTGCGAACCAGCACAATGGTAGTCGAACCGGTATAGGCAGGTACTTTCATCCCGTTGATTTCATATTCGCCGACTTCGTAGCTGATCGGGCACTCAAAGCGCTTCCCTTCTGTATCGTCCTTCACACAGCTTCCCGCTTTGCTGACAGACAGGTTGCTTTGTATCTTTTCCAACATTTCGCCCGCCATCGGATTTCCCGTCGAATAATGATTCATCTGTGCCAAGGTTTCCGCCAGCACTCCTTTAATGTCGCTATTGCTCGGCTCGCCACCGCATGCGGTCAACAAGCTCACTAAAGGTAATAGGTATATTGACTTCTTCATCAAATGTTCTCCTGTAAAAAATCACACAGTTATCAGATAGCCTGAAGGGTAGGCTCAAGTTCAAAGATATAGGTTAACAACCTGCAATATCCTATTATCCCAAATTGGGGAATATTAAGCAATACACTATGATTTTCCTATGAAAAGAATGCGTCCCTCCCTTTATTCCCCCGAAATGGCATGGCTGCGGCAAACCTTAGTCGGCCGCCGTTTGGAGCTGAATTTAACCCAAAAAATGTTGGCAGAACGCATGGGGGTCATTTTGTCGTTTATCGGGAAGGTTGAAACGGGTGAGCGGCGCTTAGACATTACCGAGTTTGTGAGATACTGCCAAGCACTGGAGCTGAACCCCAGCCTTGTACTGGAAGAGTTCTGTGCCAAACTGGAAAAGCAACACCCGCCTATGATGATGTAGCACCTCCTTAATGTAGCAGCCCGGTAATGGATACGCATTCATCCTCTGTCTGTGACACATTGCCATATAGCAACGGCAGATGATGTAACTTAATTTCGGCATATTGACTATTCGCCAAAAACGCCCGAGCTAGAGCCAGGCCCAGCCTTTTTTTGGCATCACGTGGCGACTCCTTTGCCAAAGCACGAACCACTTCGTCATTCAATTTAGCCGGGGTGCAATGTTCCATCCGGTATTCAGCACGGTAGGAGGCATAAAAACTATCAATCATCCGGTGCATTTGTTCCGTTGTCGGCAACGCGATGTGATAAACGGTTGCCCGAGACAGGATACTGGCCGGAATGCGGTTCAAACTGTTTGCCGCCGCGATCCAGTTGATATAAGCAGTATTAATCGGCAGTTCTAGGAAATCATCGTGAAATTTTCGGGCAGTTTCCGATTCCCACAGCGAGTGCAGTACATTTAATGGGGAAGGATAGCGCTCGTCTTTCACAGCTTTTTCGATTTCATCAATAAAAAATAGGAAATTGGCGGTATCGCTATCCGACATTCTCTGCACCACCGCACCTGGTGCGCCGTTGACCCATTTGTTGCTTGTCCCGCTTAAGGCCGCACCGGTGGTCACGTTTTCAAACGATTTCTCGAAGAGGGGCAAACCCAAAGCCACAGCCAACTCGCTAACAAAATGACTTTTGCCCGTTCCCGGATTGCCAACCAATATCATCGGCTGGCAGACCAAGGCTTGCCCTATCCTTTCCTGCAGCACGACTTGTGCCTGCACATCCAGAATCACTTCTTTGAAATTCGGCATTTTCTGTGCCAACGAATCCAATTTCTCCAGTGCATACTCAATATTTTTAAATAAAACCAACTTCTTGGGATTCATCAATTTTTGCAACATGACTTTATGGGTATAGCCCTCTTTTTGTTGGCCACATCGCGTGATCAACTGCCGCAGAGACGGTTGTTGCTCCTCATCCACCAAGCAGATTGTTGGAAAGGTATCAGCTGGCTGATCTTCGATTCCTCGGCGGTTGCTCCGACTAGAACCATCAGAACCATGATGATTCAATGTATTCGATTCAACTGGTGCAAACATTGCCTGTGTTTCTTCATGGGTGGCTACAATGGCATCAACCCGGATATCGTTAGAGAAGGCCATGGTGGCTCCTTGAATAATTTGTAAAAAAGTTTATCTAAGAATTACCTAATGAGAAAATATCAAAAATGCTGTAGTTTGTCAATTAATGCTTTTCAAGTTTAATTTATGAGTGTTATTGGCGGGATTCTACAAATCCTACTAGATGATTTTGTTTAGTACAGATACTTACAGTAGAATCAGTTCTGTTATCCGTAGATGACTCTTAGAAAATGATTGAACAAAAAGAATCAGAGAAAGAATCAGTTGTATTTGACTCAGCGCATTTGGCAGCTTGGTCTGCCCGAAAGATGCGCAAGGCAGCGAAGGCCGAGAAGGCGGCTGCCACCATGACGGAAGAGTGGAGTGAGCAGATCCTGTTAAACGAGATCCCGAGGGTCTGCCTGCAGAAGGCGGCCGATCTGCTTGGCGTATACAATCCAGATGGCTTGGTCATCACTATGAACGACTGCGTCACCTGGGCCGTGGAGGCTGCCATCGCCAAAACGGCTGAACAGTACCAATTTTATGACAACACATTTAATTTTATAGATGCCCCCATCATTAACGGCTGGAACAGTTTCCGTTTTACCTGCCGTTTTCCCAATGGAAACTTGAAGCAGGAAGTGGGGGCGGCATTAACCTGCTGGCGGCGTATGAGCGGCTACAATGTCAGTTCCAGTGTGTTTATCAATTTTGCGATCGTGTTATTTTTGCAGCATGCCGGCTTCGTGTTCTACGATCTTGATGGACAGGAAATAGCAGACGCTTTCAAGATTCTGGCAGCACCAGAATCACAGCTGGGTAAGATCGAATTACGTTTGGGCAACAGGCCGCAAGTTGTTTTCAGCCAGCCTGCATACGGGGGTCGTTTTTTCCCCGCCGTGTTTTATCCGGTCGCGCTACCTGAAAATACAGCTTCAGAAACTGAAGAATGGGAAGATTTGGCCTTACGGCTGCCCCTAACCTTGTACCGCGTGGTAAACATGTGGGCAAGTGCCTACCAACTGGAAGCAACCGAACGACTACGGCAATACGATCCCGCTGCGGGCATAGCCGTGCAAACTGATGGCCGGGCTTGGGATTATTCGTTTGAAGAAGCCGTCCGCATGGCTATAGACATCTATATCCGGCTGGAAGAATACGCGCAGGCGAAACAAAAACCGGTTTGGGGCGAAACGTGGCAGACGGTGTTACCCGGATCCGGTTTGCCTGAAGAACTGGCTCCCAAAACCACCGCACACCCCGAAAAAAACATCGAGTATGTGCGCGTCATTCCGCGAGTTGCCAAAGCCAAGCTGGCAAAATGGCGGCAATATTCCGGTTCGGACAATAATAAAGCGATGATGGCCTTGACCACCCTGTTGCAGCTGTATGGGCTGTATGTCAGTGATATCGCAGATGATGACCTACCACCTTTGCAGGTAATGAGTTTATGGCAATATTTCCGCATGGCCAAAGGGCATGAGCTGTACGTTCTGCGCGAACGGGATCTGTTACACCTGCGAGATGACCGCATGACCAACCCGATACGTATTTTGGACGAACTGTTTTACCACTACGACCAAGATTATTTCATCGGCTCAACAACAGAAAATGAGGAAGTTTCCGCCGAGGGTGTCGTAAAAAGAAAGATAAAGCGTTAGCTCGAAAATAGTTTCAGGCAGCCTCAAACACAGGCCGCAGGCACGGCAACCAAATTCTCCGCCAACCAGATTTTTTGCGGGTACTGGTTGATAATCGTGCCGTGGGCGATGCCCAATTCGTTTGCCGGCAGCGTGTTGCGCAGCAGGTTGAAAGCAGCGGCCATTTTTTTATTGGGATTGGCGGTGGCTTTGATTTCAACGGGATACAGCATCTGCCGATGTTCGATTAGTAGGTCGATTTCTTTTTGATTGGTGTCGCGGTAAAAATAAATCGGCGGTTCTTGGCCTTGGTTGTGGAAGGATTTGATGATTTCGCCCACCACGAAGGTTTCAAAAAACTGTCCGCTCTTGGCTCCGTTTTGAATGGTTTCCGGTGTCAGCCATTTGGTCAGGTAGGCCATCAGGCCGGTGTTCAACATATAGACTTTCGGGGTTTTGATGGCGCGTTTGAGGTGGTTGTTGCCGTAGGGTTGCAGCAGATAGACGATGCCCGATGTTTGCAGCACGGTGAGCCAACGCTTGACGGTATCCACCGATACGCCGATTTCCTGGGCCACGCTGCTGTAATTCAATAACTCCCCGCTGCGTGCGGCAATAGCAATCATAAACCGTGTGAAATCGCCGCTGCTGCCTACATTGACCAATTGGCGCACGTCGCGTTCGATATAGGTGGCGACATACGAGGCATAGTAAACCTGCCAGTCGGTCTCGGGCTGCTCGTATAAGCGCGGCATATCGCCGCGGTGGATAATCTGCCAGATATTCTCGTGTTCAGGTAGCCTGAATACGGGTTTCCGGTCAGCCAAATAGCCTTCGTCCGGTACGAAGGCCGCCTGAAAATCATCGCCGCGCATTTCGCGCCACGACAATCCGTTTAATTTCAATACCGCAATACGCCCAGCCAGGCTTTCGCTGACATTTTGCATCAACTCAAAAGCCTGCGAACCGGACAGCAGATACAGGCCGTTCTGCCTGCGCCGGTCTATATCCATTTTCAGCAGGGGGAACAGCTCGGAGGCGTATTGGACTTCGTCCACAATCAGCGGCGGCGTGTGGTTCAATAAAAACAGTTGCGGCTCGTTTTTGGCTTGGTCGAGCAGCAAGGGATCGTCTAAGGTAAGATATCCGTATTCGGGCGCAATGTGCTGAAGCAGCGTGGATTTGCCGACTTGCCGCGCACCGGTCAGCAACACGGCGGGAAATTGGGCGGACAGCTTTTGCAGAACGGATTGCAGGTGACGTGGGTAATACATAACAAAATCCAGTTTAATTTAAGATTGAATCTTAGGTTAAACTGGATTTTTGCGCAATACTTCTTGATTTGCGTGGTGATGATGCCGTGGTTGCACTGCGAAACAGCCGTACACTCCTCGTTATACAGGCAGACATGGTTCTCGGGCGTGATGCGCCGCTCATTTTGGCTGTTGGGCAGGTCATCAACAATGGAGACCGGGCTGCATGAAACGGTAGATTCTCTAGCGGTACAAAAGTTACGTAAAGAGTGAACAGCATTGAGCAATCAGCGAGAATAACAGGAAGTAGCTGATGATGGTGACGCTTACCGATACATAACCCGATTAACAAAGAACCGCTCTTTTCAGTTAGGCAAGCTGACCGACAAAGGCACGTCTGTACAACTGCTGAAACCAGAACATGCTCTTTCGCAGCTACAGAGCGTTTTTGACGTGGTTCAGATGGCGCCACGGGATGAGCTTATGGAGTACGGCACACAAGCCTCCCTGCTTCAAGCACACGCAACAGAACAGCAACGGATACTGCGTTCGACCCATGTCGACATCAATGTAGTCTTGGAAACGGTACAAGGAACCCAAAATTCTTCCCATAATCTACTACACCCAGCCAGAGATATTCAGTCCCGTCCTTCCCAAGCAGCATCGGTATCCCCGACCCCCAACTGCAACCCTGACGACCATTGGTGGAATCGATATCAACTGATCCCAAAAAGTTGGACAGTTTAATCAAGCGGCTTTCAGGGAGTGAATTCTGTACTGAACAGGTAGTCGGCTTTTTTGTTTGCGGCGGATGCTGTTTTTTCACGGGCTTTCTTCCTTTGGGTTTAGGGTTTGGGCTTTAAACCGTTAATACCATTCAAACGGTAGAGGCGCAACCATTGCAGCAAGATGGAGCAGTCGGGCAGATTCAGTTGGTCTGCGGCAGCTTTTTGGTACATTCCCTGCCCCGTCACCGGGCGGATTGCCTCAAGTTTGTATTCGACCGAATATTTTGTCGTATGCTTTCTGCGTTTGATGCCGCTCTCACCGTGTAATCTGTATCTTGTCACCCATCTGCGTACCAATGAATCGGAAATAGAAAAATGGTCTGCTGTTCTTGTGCTACCGTTCCCTGCCAAATAGTATTGGACGACGGCAAGTCGGAATTCATCTGAATATTTTGCCATAAAAAACTGAACCTCCTAAAGTCGGTAAGGTGTCTCACTTTGGGGTGCAGTTCAGAAGCGGTCTTTTTTGCCTGCCGGTTTTGAATCATCCTCCGTGTATATTCCCTTGACGAAAAAAATGATGATATTACGGATACTAAAACTAAGGTCATATCCCCCCCTACTCTCCCTAAGCAAAGAGATGAAACAGTGTATCGGTCCCCTACCGGTTGAATTTTCCGAAAAAAAGCGACGTAATCAGCATCAATATATATAAGAACAGCACAAATAGCATCAATACATCACGCAACGAAAAAAGTCAGAAAAATGCACTTAGTAGTGTTTGGATATCTGTTGTTTTGTGCTGTTAGTATTGCTTCTTTCTGTGTTTGCAGTTTAGCAGTTGTACAGTTTTACAGTAATGTTTAAACAATGACTGATTTATTTCTAAATGCAGATATTGTAGAGGATAAAAATGACCAAAGTCCTTTCAGTAACATTTTTGATTTTTTAGCGAGCCTTTTCATTTCCCAGGCGAGATCGGCAATGGCAGCGGTACTTGGGCCGCCGATATGCTTAAGTTCAGTAACCTTAGTGCGTAAATCCAGTAACCTTAAGTTACGGAAACCATTAGCTGGCAGGGTTTTAAACAGCAATCTTGAAATCTATACAAATCTAATCTAAAAACTCAAAATGAGTAGATTGTTAACAATTAGCCAAGCAGCAGAAATGCTTGGCGTATCCATTATTACCCTACGCCGTTGGGAACAATCAAGTAAAATTCAACCAACCTACACATCAGGCGGACATCGCCGATACTTGCTTTCCCAACTGCACCCCGTCTTTCAGGCAGCATTGCCCGATAATCGCAAAACGATTGCCTACGCTCGCGTTTCCAGTCATGACCAAAAAGATGATTTAGAACGGCAAAAACAAGTTTTAGAACTTTATTGTGCTAGTAAAGGTTGGCAATATGAAATTATTGCCGATTTAGGTTCAGGCATGAACTACCACAAAAAAGGATTAAAACGTCTTTTAAATCAAATTATTGACGGAAACATCGGGCGTTTGGTTTTGACCCACAAAGACCGATTACTGCGTTTTGGTGCAGAATTAATCTTTTCCATTTGCGAAATCAAGCAAGTTGAAATCGTAATCATCAATCAGGGCGAAGACACTTCTTTTGAAGAAGACTTAGCCAAAGATATGCTTGAAATTATTACCGTATTTTCTGCTAGATTGTACGGCTCACGTTCTCGCAAAAATCAAAAATTGTTAGAGAACGTCAAAAAAGCCGGTGAACAAAAGGAGGTTAATTTAATTTCAGGTTAGGACTTTCCAATTCAAATTTCTGTTTTTCCAGAACCTGATTGATTTGCTCATCTGACAATCCAGCTTCTGTTAGGGATATACGAAGTTGTTCAACACGTTGAAGGAAAGCCTGTTTGGCTTGATACACACCATCAGCGATAAATTGTGCGTTCAAATCGCTTTCAAGGCGGTAAAACTTAATGTTTGAAATACAGGAGTAAAACCAATCAAACCGAGCGGTCAGTTCCTGAATGGCTATTGTTCCGTGTGCTTCACTGATGCCTTCACGGCCTAGATAAACACTGCCCTGAATGTTTTCAAATCCATGTCTAGCCAAGATGGTTTTAATATCGGAGTAGGCTTTGTTATAGCTATTTCCGTGGTAATTGTCTTTCAGGCAGTTGGTATCCATGTCAAAGGTAATCAGGTAACGGCTCATTATTTTTCTCCTGTTGCGTTTCAGACGGCATCGATTTCCCGCGATAGTACCAAGTGCGGCGGCTGATAACGAGCTTTTCCCACAGTTTATCGCGGCTGATAGTGTTTTCGGCGAGGTAGTCGGCACGTGTTTGAGACCACCAGCGAGTGATTGTGCTTTCAGCTACAATAATTTTGCTGCTTGCCCTATGTTTAAAAATCTATCCATATTGGATAGTTTAGATTAGACTTAAGTAGATTTCAAGTGAGCTGTTTAACCCTTAGCTAGCAAGGGTTTTGGTGGCGTAAGGTTACTGAACTTAAGCATATCGGCGGCCCAAGTACCGCTGCCATTGCCGATCTCGCCTGGGAAATGAAAAGGCTCGCTAAAAAATCAAAAATGTTACTGAAAGGACTTTGGTCATTTTTATCCTCTACAATATCTGCATTTAGAAATAAATCAGTCATTGTTTAAACATTACTGTAAAACTGTACAACTGCTAAACTGTAAACACAGAAAGAAGCAATACTAACAGCATAAAACAACAGATATTCAAACACTATTAAGTGCATTATTCTGACTTTTTTCGTTGCCTGATGTATTGATGCTATTTGTGCTGTTCTTATATATGTTGATGCTGGTTACGTCGCGTTTTTCCGGAAAATTCAACCGGCAGGGAACCGATACGCTGTTTCATCTCTTTGCTTAGGGAGAGTAGGGGGTAGATACGAACTTAGTTTTGGTATCCGTAATATCATCATTTTTTTTCGTCAAGGGAGTATATCGACTCTAGAAGACAGGTATTAGGGTTTTGTTTAAATTTTGGTCTTTGTGCAACTGCTACATAATACCAAAAAAACGACCGCACTTTTGGCTGACGGTTACGTTTTTAATTTTGCCGACGACATTGAGGCTGTTGCGATAGCGAATCCAGCCGATTTTCGGGAAATACAGGCGGTTATTTTGTTGTTCCAGTTTGCAACCTGCGGAAAACGAAAGTTCTCTTTCAAGCCTTTTTTCTTGAATTTCGGGAAGCCGGAACGCTACGGCTGATGCGCATCCTTGTAAACCCGCCCGTCCTTTTTCAGACAACCCCAGGCGGTGTATTCGCCGTACCATAAGAGATTGCCGCGGATGTCGGTCATCTCGCGCGGGATGCCGATTTGGTCGTTGTGGAAATAGGCGAGGTATTGTGCTTCGTCTCGGTTGTTACGGAAGACTTGGGCTAGGGGTTCGTAGCTGTCTTGGTCGGTGTAGAGATAGGTGTAGCTGCCTTTGTAGGTGTACTCCTGCAATAGGCGGCCTTGATCCTGAGAAGTAATGAGGTTGTTAAAAAGCAAATTTTTCAGACAGCCTCAAAGAACGGATTGAGGCCGTCTGAAAAGCGGAAACTGAACAGAAACTAATATCAGAATTTGAAGGTTTTGTGCGGGCTACGGCTTGCTTCAGATTATTACAAATTCTATATTTGTACAGGATTTAATTGTCTTTTTGCCGTTTTATTTCTTAAGATACTTTTCTATATATCTGTATTGCTCTTGCGTACATTTAACTGAA
This sequence comes from Neisseria sp. Marseille-Q1983, assembly GCF_018224585.1. Lineage (NCBI taxonomy): Bacteria > Pseudomonadati > Pseudomonadota > Betaproteobacteria > Neisseriales > Neisseriaceae > Neisseria > Neisseria sp. Marseille-Q1983. The sequence goes on along the minus strand of NZ_JAGTUI010000031.1, from coordinate 921 downwards.
AAAAATATTTTTCCACTTATAATACTTTGAGCAGAAAAAATACCTTTCTCATATTTGAATTTTATTTTACTTAACGGAATCATTCCTTTTCCATTTTCTTTCCCACAAAAAAGTTTATATTGTAACTCATTATTACTTATACCTATATCTCCGCAAGTTTTTTGACTATTATATTCTGATACAACTATATTTAACCAGCCATGTTGAAAATCATAAGAGTAATGTGAAACATAAGGTAAATTAGAAGAAGAGGATACTATTAGAGATAAAATTGAACTTAAAATAGATTTCATAATTTATTTACCATTTAATTTATTAATTTTCTTAGCTAACGAAGCAGGAGTAACCCAACCAGACATTTTCATTTCTTTAATATCAGCAGCTTGACTTGCTCCATATGCAAAACTTGCACACTGCCTATTTCGTAAATTATATCCAGAAGTTTCTGTATTTTTATTATTAAAGTCCCTTATATATGACTCAACCTTTTTCACTTGATTATCATTCAAATCATAACTCCTTGATACCAAATACTTACTATCCAAATACCTCGTATCATTAAAACTCATAGTCCCTCCCATATCACTAACCAAAATACTAGTAATATCTTTTGAATTATATCTAAATCCTTCTCCTCCAGGCCATTGACCTATATATTGGGTTCTGCCATTTTTCTCTAATCCAATAAATGCATGTCCTACAAAATCATGTGTATCAGAATAAATTGTTAACTTCCCGCTTAATCCTAATGAGTCAACCCAAGTCTGCATATTTGGTGCAAACTGATACAGATTGTCCCCACCCAACAACCCAATCGGATCTTGGTTAATGAAACGTCCAGTATCAGGCTCGTAATAGCGCATCAAGTTGTAATGCAGCCCGGTCTCTTCATCAAAGTATTGGTTTTGCAGTCTGAACGGC
>NZ_JAGTUI010000030.1:0-28037 GCF_018224585.1 Neisseria sp. Marseille-Q1983 | reverse complement strand
CCTGCCGCGCACGTTTGCGATTGTGCTGACGGGCGCGTCTATGGCGGTGGCGGGGATGATTATGCAGATTTTGATGCGCAACCGTTTTGTCGAGCCTTCTATGGCGGGCGCGGGTCAGAGTGCGGCTTTGGGTTTGCTTCTGATGTCCCTGCTGCTGCCTGCCGCGCCGCTGCCGGTCAAAATGTCGGTTGCCGCCGTTGCCGCGCTAATCGGAATGCTGGTGTTTATGCTGCTGATCCGCCGTCTGCCGCCGACGGCGCAACTGATGGTGCCGCTGGTGGGGATTATTTTCGGCGGCGTGGTTGAGGCAGTGGCGACGTTTGTCGCGTATGAGTTTGAGATGCTGCAAATGTTGGGCGTGTGGCAGCAGGGCGATTTTTCGAGCGTGCTGCTGGGGCGGTACGAGCTGCTTTGGATTACGGGCGGTTTGGCGGTGTTTGCCTATCTGATTGCCGACCGGCTGACGATTTTGGGGCTGGGTGAGACGGTCAGCGTGAATTTGGGTTTGAACCGGACGGCGGTGTTGTGGTCGGGGCTGATTATTGTAGCACTGATTACATCGCTGGTCATTGTAACGGTCGGCAATATTCCGTTTATCGGGCTGGTCGTGCCGAACATCATCAGCCGCCTGATAGGCGACAGGCTGCGCCAAAGCCTGCCTGCGGTCGCCCTCTTGGGCGCGTCTTTGGTGTTGCTGTGCGACATTATCGGACGCGTGATTGTGTTTCCGTTTGAAATTCCGGTATCGACCGTCTTCGGGGTATTGGGTACGGCGTTGTTTTTATGGCTTTTGTTAAGGAAACCTGCTCATGCCGTCTGAAAAAAATATCGGTTTTATGGCAGGAAGCAGCCGTCCGTTGTGGGTCGCTTTTGCACTGTTGCTGGTTTCCTGCGTTCTGTTTATGACGCTCAACGTCAAAGGCGATTGGGACTTTGTTTTGCACCTGCGCCTGACCAAGCTTGCCGCGCTACTGATGGTCGCCTATGCGGTCGGCGTTTCCACCCAGCTTTTTCAAACGCTGACCAACAATCCGATTCTGACCCCTTCGATTTTGGGTTTCGATTCGCTGTATGTGTTTTTGCAGACCTTGCTGGTGTTTACGTTCGGCGGCGTGGGCTATGCTTCCCTGCCGTTGACGGGCAAATTCGGCTTTGAACTGGTCGTTATGATGGGCGGCTCGCTGCTGCTGTTTTACACGCTCATCAAACAGGGCGGGCGCGATTTGCCGCGTATGATTTTAATCGGCGTGATTTTCGGGATTTTGTTCCGCAGCCTGTCGTCGCTGCTTTCGCGCATGATCGACCCCGAAGAATTTACGGCGGCGCAGGCGAATATGTTTGCCGGATTCAATACCGTCCACAGCGAGCTTTTGGGCATAGGCGCGCTGATTCTGCTCGTCAGCGCGGCGGTCGTTTGGCGTGAACGCTACCGCTTGGACGTACACCTTTTGGGGCGCGACCAAGCCGTCAATTTGGGCATCAGCTACACGCGCAACACCTTATGGATACTGCTTTGGATTGCCGCGCTGGTGGCGACGGCGACCGCCGTGGTCGGCCCGGTAAGCTTTTTCGGGCTTCTCGCCGCCTCGCTTGCCAACCACTTTTCCCCGTCCGTGCGCCATTCCGTCCGCCTGCCGATGACGGTTTGTATCGGCGGCATCCTCCTGGTCGGCGGACAGACCGTATTCGAACACTTCTTGGGCATGAAGGCGGTATTAAGCGTGGTGGTCGAATTTGCGGGCGGACTCGTTTTCCTCTATCTCGTTTTAAAACACAAAAAATGACGGATGCCGTCTGAACGGCAGCCTGGCTCGAAAGGACAAACCATATGACGCAAGAACGTTTCCCATCATTCTTCAACCAAGCCCCGACCATCACCGTCAGAGACCCGCTTGCCGCATTCCTCGGCGCGGCCGAAAACGGCATCCTCACTTACCGCTACGCCGATGCCGTGCGCCTGTGCGGACATTCCTGCCCGACCGTCGCGGGCGCGTACCTGATGGTTATCAAAGGTCTGAAAGCCCTTTACGGCGAAGAGCTGCCCGAACGCGGCGGCATCGAAGCCGCCATGCAGGGAACGCGCGACGAAGGCACGGTCGGCGTAACCGCGTCCGTCGTCCAACTCCTCACCGGCGCAGCCCCCGAAACCGGCTTCGGAGGCATCGGAATGCAGGGACGCTTCGCCCGCCGCAACCTCTTATCCTTTGGTGCAGGCGAAATCAACGGCACACTGACCCTGCGCCGCAAAGACAACGGCAAAACCGTCGCCGTCAGCCTCAACGCCGCCCTGCAACCCTTTGCACCCGAAATGCGCGAACTTATGCCCAAAGCCGTCGGCGGCAGCGCAAGCGCAGAAGAACTCGAACGCTTCGGACAACTCTGGCAGGCGCGCGTTAAAGCATTTTTGACCGAATCGGCGGACGACCCGCAGTTCGTCATCGTCCGCGAAGTGTGAGCGTTCAGACGGCATTTTGAATTTCAAATGCCGTCTGAACCCCCGCCAAACAACAACAAACCTACGCCCGACAAGCATCCGCCATGATTACCATCCGCAACGTCAGCTACCGCATCGGCACACGCCCCATCCTCGACAACGTCAGCCTCGACATCCCCGAAGGCGGCATTACCGCCCTCGTCGGCCCCAACGGTGCGGGCAAATCCACCCTGTTTTCCTTTATGGCGCGGCTGCGCCCGCTTGAAAGCGGCAGCATCGCCTACCGAGGCAAAAATCTTGCCGGCACCCCCACCGCCGAACTCGCCAAAACCCTGTCTATCCTCACCCAAGAAAACAGCATCATGAGCCGCATCACCGTGCGCGACCTGCTGATGTTCGGCCGTTACCCCTACCATCAAGGCAGACCGACTGCCGAATGCCGCCGTATCGTTAACGGTGCAATCGAAGAATTCCACCTGCAAGACCTCTCCGACCGCTATCTGACCGAACTCTCCGGCGGACAACGCCAACGCGCTATGATTGCGATGGTGTTCTGCCAAAGCACAGACTACGTCCTTTTGGACGAACCGCTGAACAACCTCGATATGTATCACGCCCGCTCGCTCATGCAGATTCTGCAAAAGCTCACGCGCGAACACAAACGCACCACCGTCGCCGTATTGCACGACATCAACCAAGCCGCCGCCTATGCCGACCACGTCGTCGCCATGAAAAACGGCAAAGTCGCCCTGATCGGCACGCCCGAAGAAGTGTTCACCGTACACAACATCAAAGAACTGTTCGACATGGATGTGGACGTACTCGACTACGAAGGCAAAAAACTCATCGTCCACCACATCTGAAGCTCAAAAAGAAAATGCCGTCTGAAAAGGAGCTAACTTTCCCAGTCGATGCCGCATATGCCGCCGTCGGCGAACAGTTTGACGGCCAGTATTTCATCGCTTTTTTCTCGGTCTATCATGTAGTCCATCACAATCGAGTCGCAGTCTGGCAGTTCCTCCGTCCATAAAGAGATGCTCTCTAAACGCATGGCGCGGGCAAATTCTTCGGGGTTGTCGGGGTAGTCCGCATCTTCTATTTCAGTGATGTGGAAATTCAAATATTCGCCGTCTTCGGTTAAATATTCGGCAATGGCGGCGCGGGCCATTTTGTCCGCTTCTTCCAAACGCGCTAAAAACGCGGCGAATGCGTCTAATTTTTCGGCAGTCAGTTCATCGTCGCCGCCAGTCCATAAACAGACTTCGACGGTATCGCCGTTGACAGGCAGCTCGCGTTCCCAGCAAACGTCCGGTCCGTTTTCCGGGCTTCCTGCCGATAAGGTTTCAAAATAAGGATGTGAAACAGGCATAATTGGTTTTCCTTGAATTATTGGCGGGGTGGTGTTTTCCTGCCGTCTGAAAAGGGGTATTCCGCGTTTCAGACGGCATTTCCATTCCAAACGCTCAAACCGCCGCGTCCGAACGTTCACCCGTGCGGATACGGATTGCCTCCTCAACCGGCAGCACAAAAATCTTGCCGTCGCCGATTTTGCCCGAACGCGCAACTTCGACAATTACGTCAATCGCGCGTTCCACAGCGTCATCCGCCAACACCAGCTCGATTTTGACCTTGGGCAGGAAATCGACGGCGTATTCCGCGCCCCGGTAAATCTCCGTATGCCCCTTCTGCCTGCCGAACCCTTTGACCTCGCTGACGGTCATGCCCGTAATGCCGATTTCCGTCAACGCCTCGCGCACGTCATCGAGTTTGAACGGTTTGACGATGGCTTCGATTTTTTTCATGATTGTTCCTTTAGGATTCCATATTTGCATCTACGGAAATTCTTGCGTCGACATCCTGCGGGGATTACTGTCCGATAAAACAATGTGTTTGACATGCAAAACATACATATCAACGCCTCGTTGCTAAAATTGTTCGATTATGAACATTACAAAAAAAACAGCAGCCAAAAAGACGAAAATCCATGTCCAATACCGGTTGCGCAGAAAAAACAGGCTTGAGTTGTCTCTCACGCCGATTATTTCTCCTGTTTCATTGTCAGTATAGGTTTTTACTTTATCGGAAATAAACCACTTACTAAAGAAGTAGTTGCAAAGTGCAGCAATACAAAGGCTTAACATAAAAACGAAATTTGAGGAAATTGCATCTTTCAACCAATCTCCCAAGGCAAAACCACAGATAACTCCGATAATCAGAGACAAAACAACCAAAAGCCCCTTCCCACTCCAAACAATAAACATTGCATAACTCCTTCTTAGCTTGTCCAAACAATTTCAAAAGCGGACGTAATTTTACTATATTTCAGAATATAAATCACATTTCTCAGAACGCGACTGACATGACAAAGGTTTTTACATTGATTGTATTTGTAAAATTGTAAACATTTTTTCGCTTACACGCGCTAACGAAACCGTCCTTTTCGCGTATAATGACATTTTCCCAACCGCATTTGAGAGCCGAATTATGTCTGTTGTGTTGCCCTTGCGCGGCGTTACCGCCCTTTCCGATTTCCGTGTTGAAAAACTCCTGCAAAAAGCCGCCGCACTCGGTCTGCCCGAAGTCAAATTAAGCAGCGAATTTTGGTATTTTGTCGGCAGCGAGAAAGCACTTGATGCCGCGACTGTCGAAAAACTGCAAGCCTTGTTGGCGGCGCAAAGCGTTGAACAAACGCCAAAAGCGCGCGAGGGCTTGCATTTATTTTTGGTAACGCCCCGTTTGGGTACGATTTCGCCTTGGGCTTCCAAGGCAACCAATATCGCGGAAAACTGCGGTTTGGCAGGCATCGAACGCATCGAGCGCGGCATGGCGGTGTGGCTGGAAGGTGCGCTTACCGATGAACAGAAACAGCAATGGGCGGCGTTGCTGCACGACCGCATGACCGAATCCGTGCTGCCCGATTTTCAGACGGCATCCAAATTATTCCACCATCTCGAATCCGAAACTTTCTCCACCGTCGATGTTTTGGGCGGCGGTAAAGAGGCTTTGGTCAAAGCCAATACCGAAATGGGTTTGGCACTCTCCGCCGATGAAATCGATTATCTGGTTGAAAACTATCAGGCTTTGCAACGCAATCCGTCCGATGTTGAATTGATGATGTTCGCTCAGGCAAACAGCGAACACTGCCGCCACAAAATCTTCAACGCCGATTTCATCCTCAACGGCGAAAAACAGCCCAAATCGCTCTTCGGCATGATACGCGACACGCACAACGCGCATCCCGAAGGCACGGTCGTCGCTTATAAAGACAACTCGTCCGTGATTGAAGGCGCGAAAATCGAGCGTTTCTATCCGAATGCGGCGGAAAACCAAGGCTACCGTTTCCACGAAGAAGACACGCACATCATCATGAAAGTGGAAACGCACAACCACCCGACCGCCATCGCGCCGTTTGCGGGCGCGGCGACGGGTGCGGGCGGCGAAATCCGCGACGAAGGCGCGACGGGCAAAGGTTCGCGCCCGAAAGCAGGCTTGACCGGCTTTACCGTGTCCAACCTCAACATCCCCGACCTCAAACAGCCGTGGGAACAAGACTACGGCAAGCCGGAACATATTTCCTCGCCGCTGGATATCATGGTCGAAGGCCCGATCGGCGGCGCGGCGTTCAACAACGAATTCGGCCGCCCCAACCTCTTGGGCTACTTCCGCACTTTTGAAGAAAAATTTGACGGTCAGGTTCGCGGCTATCACAAACCGATTATGATTGCCGGCGGCCTGGGCAGCATTCAGGCGCAGCAGACGCATAAAGACGAAATCCCCGAAGGCGCGTTGCTGATCCAACTGGGCGGCCCGGGCATGCTTATCGGCTTGGGCGGCGGCGCGGCTTCTTCGATGGATACCGGCACAAACGACGCATCTTTGGACTTCAACTCCGTACAACGCGGCAACCCCGAAATCGAACGCCGCGCGCAGGAAGTCATCGACCGCTGCTGGCAGCTCGGCGATAAGAACCCGATTATCTCCATCCACGACGTGGGCGCGGGCGGTCTGTCCAATGCCTTCCCCGAACTCGTCAACGATGCCGGACGCGGCGCGGTATTCAAGCTGCGCGAAGTGCCGCTGGAAGAACACGGTTTAACGCCTTTGCAAATCTGGTGCAACGAATCGCAAGAGCGTTATGTGTTGTCCATTTTGGAAAAAGATTTGGAGACCTTCCGCGCCATCTGCGAACGCGAACGCTGCCCGTTTGCGGTAGTCGGCACGGCGACCGGCGACGGCCATTTGAAAGTGCGCGACGATTTGTTCTCCAACAATCCCGTCGATTTGCCGCTGAACGTCTTGCTCGGCAAACCGCCCAAAACCACGCGCAGCGACAAAACGGTTACGCCGTCCGAAAAACCGTTTAACGCGGGCGATATCGACATCACCGAAGCCGCCTACCGCGTTCTGCGCCTGCCTACCGTAGCCGCTAAAAACTTCCTGATTACCATCGGCGACCGCAGCGTCGGCGGCATGACCCACCGCGACCAAATGGTCGGCAAATACCAAACTCCCGTAGCCGACTGCGCCGTGACCATGATGGGCTTCAACACCTATCGCGGCGAAGCGATGTCTATGGGCGAAAAACCGACTGTCGCCCTGTTTGATGCGCCTGCTTCGGGCAGAATGTGCGTCGGCGAAGCCATCACCAACATCGTGGCGGTCAATATCGGCGACATCGGCAACATCAAACTTTCCGCCAACTGGATGGCGGCGTGCGGCAACGAGGGCGAAGACGAAAAACTCTACCGTACCGTCGAAGCGGTTTCTAAAGCCTGTCAGGCATTGGATTTGAGCATTCCCGTGGGCAAAGACAGCCTGTCGATGAAAACCGTGTGGCAGGACGGCGAAGAGAAAAAATCCATGGTTTCGCCTTTAAGCCTGATTATTTCGGCGTTTGCGCCGGTTCAAGACGTGCGCAAAACCGTTACGCCCGAATTGAAAAACGTCGAAGACAGCGTATTGCTGTTTGTCGATTTGGGCTTCGGCAAAGCGCGTATGGGCGGCTCCGCGTTCGGTCAGGTGTACAACAATATGACCGGCGACGCGCCCGATTTGGACGATACAGGCCGTCTGAAAGCGTTTTACAACGTGATTCAGCAGCTTGTCGCCGAAGACAAACTCTTGGCGTATCACGACCGCAGCGACGGCGGCTTGTTTGCGACGCTGGCGGAAATGGCGTTTGCGGGGCGGTGCGGTATCAGTGCCGATATAGATTGCCTGATGGATAAATTCCTGCCGATTCATTATCCGGATTTCCAAGGCGACCCGGCCGAAGACTTATCTGACGAACTTTATAATCATGCCGCCATTAAAATCTTATTTAATGAAGAATTAGGTGCGGTTATCCAAATCCGCCAACAAGATAGGGATTATGTTGATGCGGCATTTGAAGCGGCCGGCTTAACCGGTGCGGTCAGCCGGATTGGCTCTCCTGATTTTGACAATGAGTCTGTTTCTTTCTTTGGTTACGGCTATTTCTTGGAACAAAACCGCGCCGACCTGCAACGGGCATGGCAGGAAACTTCTCACGCCATCCAACGCCTGCGCGACAACCCCGCCTGCGCCGACAGCGAGTTTGCCATGATTGGCGACAACGGACGCAGCGCATTGTTTGCCGACGTGAAATTTGACGTGAACGAAGACATCGCCGCACCTTTCGTCAACAGCGGAGCAAAACCCAAAATCGCCATCCTGCGCGAACAGGGCGTGAACGGGCAAATCGAAATGGCGGCGGCGTTCACCCGCGCCGGATTCGATGCCTACGACGTGCATATGTCCGACCTGATGGCAGGCCGCGTCCGCCTTGCCGACTTCAAAATGCTGGCGGCGTGCGGCGGCTTCAGCTACGGCGACGTACTCGGCGCGGGCGAAGGCTGGGCGAAATCGATTCTGTTCCACCCCGCCTTGCGCGACCAATTTGCCGCCTTCTTTGCCAATCCGGACACGCTGACATTGGGCGTGTGCAACGGCTGCCAAATGGTCAGCAACCTTGCCGAAATCATCCCCGGCACGGCAGGCTGGCCTAAATTCAAACGCAACCTGAGCGAACAGTTTGAAGCGCGCCTGAGTATGGTTCACGTCCCCAAATCGCCTTCGCTGATACTCGCCGAAATGCAGGGCTCCAGCCTGCCCGTCGTGGTCAGCCACGGCGAAGGACGCGCCGACTTCGCGCTTCACGGCGGCAATATTTCCGCCGATTTGGGCATTGCGCTGCAATATGTAGACGGACAAAACCAGGTTACCCAAACCTACCCGCTCAACCCTAACGGCTCGCCGCAAGGTATTGCCGGTGTAACCAACGCCGACGGCCGCGTGACCATCATGATGCCCCACCCCGAACGCGTGTACCGCGCCGCGCAAATGAGCTGGAAACCGGAAAACTGGACGGAACTCTCCGGCTGGTACCGCCTCTTTGCCGCTGCAAGAAAAGCTTTGGGCTAACCGCCCTACTCAAACCGATGCCGTCTGAAGGGTATTTCAGACGGCATTCCCACATACCATCCTTTAAACGGCATCCGCCGCCGGGGAACACTCATGAAAATCACACCCGTCAAAGCCCTGACCGACAACTACATCTGGATGATACAGGAAGGCAACCGGGTCGTCTGCGTCGATCCTTCCGAACCCGCGCCCGTATTGGAATTCCTCGTCCGCAACCGCCTTATGCTCGCCCAGACTTGGGTAACACACCCCCACCCCGACCACGAGGGCGGTGCTGCCGCATTATGGCGCGCCTACATGGAATCGCCCGTTTACGGCGAAACCGACATCGAAGCCGCCACCCACACCGTAACCGCCGGCACACAATTCACCTTCGGCGACGTGCAGGTTACCGTTTGGGCAACCCCGGGCCATACCGGCCGCCACATCAGCTACCTCATGGAAACTTCAGACGGCATACACGTCTTTTGCGGCGACACCCTTTTTTCCGCCGGCTGCGGACGCGTGTTCACCGGTACGGTCGAACAGCTTTACGACAGCTTCCAACGGTTCGACCAATTACCCGAAGGCACCCTGTTCTACCCGGCGCACGAATACACCGCCGCCAACCTGCGTTTTGCCGCCCATATCGAGCCGGACAACGCCGACATTCAGACGGCATTGAAAGCGGCAGAACGCACGCCCACCCTGCCCGTTACCCTCGCCCACGAACGCCGCGTCAACCCGTTCTTACGGACAGAAATCCCCGCCGTCCGCCAACGTGCCGAAGCCCTGGTCGGCAAAACGCTGAACAGCGGTTTGGAAGTATTCGCCGCCCTGCGCGGACTGAAAAACACCTACCGCTGACCTTCCGCCCGAAACAGCCCGCCGGATCCGGACAAAACCGCGCTTGTGCCGCCGCCCTTGCAGACAGGCGGCGAAATGCCGTCTGAAGGCTTCAGACGGCATTTTGTCGGACAAACGGCAAGCCGTTTCCCGCAAAAAGGAGTAGAATAATGCCGTTTCCAATCCCGTGCCTGATTTTTCGGGCTTTTATTATGGACCTTCCCAGTTCGTTTTTACTGAACACCCCATCCGATTCAAACCCGCAATAACCATCCCGCCGGAATGCCTCCCCGCACACGGCGGGCGGAGCATTTATGAGCATCGAACAAACCCCTCCGAACCTTGAAAACAACGGTATCGAAAACGATGTAGAACGCGTTTCCGCCGATTTCGACCGTGTCCACTCCCTCTGCGAAATCCTCGAACCTGCTTTTGAACAAATCGAAAACGGCACACCGCTCGAAGACGCGCCGCTGCGCGACAAGCTGACCGAGCTGACCGTCCTCTTGAGCGAGCTGCACCCTGCCGACGTGGCGGCGGTGTTGGAATCGCTGCCGCCGCGCGAACGCAATATCGTCTGGATTTTAGTGAAACCCGAAGACGACGGCGAAGTATTGCTGGAAGTGTCCGACGCGGTGCGCGAAACGCTGATCGAGTCGATGGACAAGGACGAATTGTTGGCGGCGGTCGATGATTTGGACGCGGACGAACTGGCGGAACTGGCAGACGATTTGCCGCACCAAGTGGTTTATGAAGCCTTACAGACGCGCGATGAGGAAGAACGCGCCCAAGTCAAAGCGGCAATGTCGTATGAAGACAACCAAGTCGGCGCGATTATGGACTTCGAATTGGTCAGCATCCGCGCCAATGTCGCCTGCGAAGTGGTGCTGCGTTATCTGCGCCGCTTCGAGCGTCTGCCCGACCATACCGACAAGATTTTTGTGGTCGATGAAAACGACGTGCTGCAAGGCGTGCTGCCCATCCGCAAACTTTTGGTCGCCGATCCCGAAGATTTGGTGGAAAACGTGATGGCGAAAGATGTCGTGCGTTTCCGCGCCGAAGACGACGTGGAAGAAGCGGCGCAGGCGTTTGAACGCTACGACTTGGTTACCGCGCCCGTCGTCGATGAAAACAAAAAGCTCATCGGCAGGATTACCATCGACGAGATGGTGGACGTGATCCGCGAAGAATCCGAAGCGGATATGCTGAATATGGCGGGTTTGCAGGAGGAGGAAGACCTGTTCGCCCCCGTCTTGGATTCCGTCAAAAACCGCTGGATGTGGCTCGCCGTCAACCTCTGCACCGCCTTCCTCGCCAGCCGCGTCATCGGCGCGTTTGAAGGCAGCATCGAAAAAATCGTCGCACTCGCCGCGCTGATGCCCATCGTCGCCGGTATCGGCGGCAACTCGGGCAACCAGACGATTACCATGATTGTCCGCGCCATGGCGATGGGGCAACTGACAGGCATGCAGGCAGGCAGGCTGTTGAAAAAAGAAGTCGGCGTCGCCCTGGTCAACGGCATTATCTGGGGAACCGTCATGGGCGCGGTTTCATGGCTGCTCTACGGCAGCCTCGGCATCGGTTTGGTCATGGTTGCCGCGATGACGCTCAACCTGCTGCTGGCGGCAACGGTCGGCGTGCTGATTCCCGTCATTATGGAAAAGTTCGGACGCGATCCCGCACTGGGCAGTTCGGTACTGATTACCGCCGTTACCGATTCCGGCGGCTTCCTGATTTTCTTGGGTCTCGCCACCCTGTTCCTGCTTTGAATGCCGTCCGAACCCGCGCAAAAATGCCGTCTGAAGCGGAAGCTGTTTCAGACGGCATTTGACTATTTATCCTTGTTGCTCAAGATTATTGGACGGTATGTCGGGACTGCCCTTTGGCAACGCCGACCACATCCTCCCCGAACAGCGCATTGACATCGGTTTCGTCAAACACATATTTGCTGTGGCAGAAGTCGCAATCAATCTCGATGCTGCCTTGTTCCGCCACCACGCCGCCGACTTCTTCCCCGCCCAGCATCAGCAGCATATCGCTGACCTTGCCCCGCGAACAGGTGCACGAAAATTCAAACGTTTCCGGCGCGAACACGCGCGGCGGCGTTTCGTGGAACAGGCGGTACAAAACATGTTGCGCATCCAGTTCTGCCAGCTCCTCCGCCGTCAGTGTGCGCGCCAGCGTGCTGACGTGTTCCCACGCCCCTTCATCCGACACCGCTTCAGGCAGACGCTGCACCAGCAGACCGCCCGCCGCTTCATCGCTTGCAGACAGGACGATGTGCGTATCAAGCTGTTCGGAACGTTTCATATAGTTCACCAACATTTGCGCGATGCTGTCGCCTTCCAAAGGCACTACGCCCTGCCAGGGTTCGCCGTCTTTGGGTTGCAGCGTCAGCACGAATACGCCGCCCTCGCCCAAAAGATCGGCCAAACTTTCATCTTTACCGATTTCTGCCGCCTCGTCCCACCGCGCGGTCGCACGGACGGTACGGTCGGAAGTCGCTTCCGCAACCAGCATTTTCAGCCGCCCCTGCCCCTGAACCTGCACAATCAGCGTGCCTTCGTTTTTTAAGTTGCCCGACAACAGCACGCCCGCCGCCAACAGCTCGCCCAAGGCGCGGCGGATGGCGGCGGGATAGTTTTTCTGTTTTACAATGTGCTGCCACACGTTTTCCAGACGGACATGCAGCCCGCGCACGGGCATATCGTCGAAGATAAAGCGGGTACGCACATCGGCGCGGTTGATGGAGGTTTGATTCATTATTCTCTCTGATTGATTGTTCGGATGGCGGATATATGGTTGCGGTCGGCGCGAAAACAAGGCGGACGACGGGTGCGTTTTCCCAAGTTCTCAATAAATTATATAAAAATCAAAATATTAACTCAATCTAACAAGCCGTTTTTTGCCAAACAGCCGTTTTTTTATATACAATCAACAAGATATTTTCGACTGATACAGCATAACATCGCACGGCGGCACGATGCCTCCTGCGCGGAAACACCGATATGGATTCTTTTTTCAAACCGGCAGTTTGGGCGGTTTTGTGGCTGATGTTTGCCGTCCGCCCCGCCCTTGCCGACGAGTTGACCAACCTGCTCAGCAGCCGCGAGCAGATTCTCAGACAGTTTGCCGAAAACGGGCAATACACCCAAACCGCACGCCGCAACAGCGACCATACTTCCGGTTCTGCCGATGAACTGATCGGCAATGCGATGGGGCTTTTGGGTGTTGCCTACCGCTACGGCGGCACATCGGTTTCTACCGGTTTTGATTGCAGCGGCTTCATGCAGCACATCTTCAAACGCGCCATGGGCATCAACCTGCCGCGCACGTCGGCAGAACAGGCGCAGATGGGTACGCCGGTTGCCCGAAGCGAATTGCAGCCCGGGGATATGGTGTTTTTCCGCACACTCGGCGGCAGCCGCATTTCCCATGTCGGGCTTTATATCGGCAACGACCGCTTCATCCACGCGCCGCGCACGGGGAAAAATATCGAAATCACCAGCCTGAGCCACAAATATTGGAGCGGCAAATACGCGTTCGCCCGCCGGGTCAAGAAAAACGACCCGTCCCGCTTTCTGAACTGATTTCCCAAGGAATACGCAATGAGTATGCCCGAAATGCCCAAATGGTACGACGATGACGGACAGATCGTGTCCTGTACCGAAAAGGTCAAAGTAATGTCCGAAAATATGTCCGAACTGTACCAAACGGCGCAAGACGCGTTTGAAGACGCGCTGCTGATGGGTTGCGGCGAACGTCAGTTGCGCGATTACCTGCTCGCGCTGATTGAAGGTTTGGAAAATCCCTACCGCAAAGTCTGAACACGCCCCGGTTGCTGCGGCACGGTTTATCCGTGCCGTTTTTGCGTTTGTGCGCGGCTTCGGCTTTTCAGACGGCATATTTGACGTTATGATTAAACAGTTAACAAAATTTATCACAACGCCGTCAAAAGACAGACACACAACATGAACATCATCCGCGCGCTCCTCATCATCCTCGGCTGCCTCGCCGTCGGCGAAACCGCCGTTTTCCTAGCAGGCATCAAACTGCCCGGCAGCATCGTCGGCATGGGCGTGCTGTTTGCGCTTTTGCAGGCGGGTTGGGTCAAAACGTCTTGGCTGCAACAGCTTACCGACGCGCTGATGGCAAACCTGACGCTGTTCCTCGTGCCGCCCTGCGTGGCGGTTATCAGCTATTTGGATTTGATTGCCGACGATTGGTTTTCGATACTGGTTTCCGCCTCCGCCAGCACTTTATGCGTACTGCTGGTTACAGGCAAGGTTCACCGCTGGATACGGAGCATTATCTGATGAACGAAATCCTCAGGCAGCCCAGCATCCTGCTTTTCCTCACGCTTGCCGTGTACGCGCTCGCGATTATCGTGCGCACGCGCACGGGCAACATCTTCTGCAACCCCGTACTCGTCAGCACCGTGGTGCTGATTGCCTACCTGAAAATCCTCGGTATCGATTATGCGGTGTACCACAACGCCGCGCAATTCATTGATTTTTGGCTGAAACCCGCCGTTGTCGTGCTTGCCGTGCCGCTCTACCAAAACCGCCGTAAAATCTTCAACCAATGGCTGCCCGTCATCGTTTCGCAGCTTGTGGGCAGCGTTACGGGCATTGTTACGGGGATGTATTTTGCCAAATGGCTGGGTGCGGAACGCGAAGTCGTCCTCTCGCTCGCGTCCAAATCTGTTACCAATCCCATTGCCATCGAAATTACCCGTTCCATCGGCGGCATTCCCGCCATTACCGCCACCACCGTCATCATTGCCGGACTGGTCGGACAGATTGCCGGTTACAAAATGCTGAAGAACACAGTCGTCATGCCCTCGTCCGTGGGTATGTCGCTCGGCACGGCCTCGCACGCGATGGGCATTGCCGCCTCACTCGAACGCAGCCGCCGCATGGCGGCATACGCGGGGCTGGGGCTGACGTTCAACGGCGTACTGACCGCACTGATTGCGCCGCTGATTATCCCCGTTTTGGGGTTCTGAACCTGCTTCAGACGGCATTTCAGCCCATGCCGTCTGAACGCCGACACACTCGCAAGGAGAACCGTTATGGCTGTCAACCTGACCGAAAAAACCGCCGAACAACTGCTCGACATCGACGGCATTGCCCTCTACACCGCCCAAGCAGGCGTGAAGAAGCCCGAGCGTACCGACCTGACACTGATTGCCATAGCCGCCGGCAGCACCGTCGGTGCAGTCTTCACGACCAACCGTTTCTGTGCCGCTCCCGTCCACATCGCCAAATCGCACCTTTTCGACGAAGACGGCGTGCGCGCCCTCATCATCAACACGGGCAACGCCAATGCCGGCACCGGCGAACAAGGCAGGCAGGACGCTTTGGCGGTTTGCGCCGCCGCCGCCGGATGGGCAGGCTGTTTGCCCAATCAGGTATTACCCTTTTCCACCGGCGTGATTCTCGAGCCGCTGCCCGCCGATAAAATCATCGCCGCCCTGCCCAAAATGCAGCCTGCCTTTTGGGACGTTGCGGCACGCGCCATTATGACTACCGACACCGTGCCCAAAGCCGCATCGCGCGAAGGCAAAGTCGGCGAAAAGCACACCGTCCGCGCCACCGGCATCGCCAAAGGCTCCGGTATGATTCATCCGAATATGGCGACGATGCTCGCCTTTATCGCCACCGATGCCAAAGTTTCCCAGCCCGTCCTCCAACTGATGACGCAGGAAATCGCCGACGAAACCTTCAACACCATCACCGTTGACGGCGACACCAGCACCAACGACAGCTTCGTCATCATCGCCACCGGCAAAAACAACCAAAGCGAAATCGACAACATCGCCGATCCGCGTTACGCCCAACTCAAAGAATTGTTGTGCAGCCTCGCGCTCGAACTCGCCCAAGCCATCGTCCGCGACGGCGAGGGTGCGACCAAGTTCATCACCATCGAAGTGCAAAACGCCAAAACCCGCGACGAAGCCCGCCAAGCCGCCTACGCCGTGGCACGTTCGCCGCTGGTCAAAACCGCCTTTTTCGCCTCCGACCCCAACCTCGGCAGGCTGCTCGCCGCCATCGGTTATGCCGGCATTGCCGACCTCGACACCGGCCTTGTGGAAATGTATCTCGACGATATTTTGGTTGCCGAACACGGCGGGCGCGCCGCAAGCTACACCGAGGCGCAAGGACAGGCGGTGATGGCGAAAGACGAAATCACCGTCCGCATCAAACTGCATCGCGGACAAGCCGCCACCACCGTCTATACCTGCGACCTGTCGCACGGATACGTTTCCATCAACGCCGACTACCGTTCCTGACCCGACACGGCTTCAGACGGCATACATAAATGCCGTCCGAACCGCCGGACAACATACCATGACCTCCACATTCCCCCGCCGCCTCGCCCACAAAATCCGCCAAACCCGCCGCCTGTCGCGCAAAAGCATCGCCTTTCTGTTCCTCCTAGCAGGTTCGGCACTCGTCGCCCTGACCGCGCTGTTTTTCGCCCACCTTGCCGACTTTGCGCTGGAACTGAACGCCAAACTGGTTCAACAATACCCGTGGTTCGCATGGGTCGCGCTTCCTTTGGGTTTGCCGCTTATTGCGTGGCTCACATGCAAATTCGCCCCCTTCACCGCCGGCAGCGGCATCCCTCAAGTCATCGCCTCACTGTCGCTGCCCTACGGCGCACAAAAAACGCGGCTGATCCGCCTCAAACCGACACTGTTGAAAATCCCGCTCACCTTTTTGGGCATGCTGTTCGGCGCATCCATCGGGCGCGAAGGCCCGTCCGTCCAAATCGGCGCGGCAGTAATGGGCGCGTGGGGGGCGTGGTGCAAAAAACACGGTTTGGCGTTTAAGGGTATGCAGGAAAACGATTTGATGGCGGCGGGCGCGGCGGGCGGTTTGGCAGCCGCATTCAACGCGCCTTTGGCAGGCGTGATTTTCGCCATCGAGGAACTCGGGCGCGGCATTATGCTGCGCTGGGAGCGGCAGATTCTTTTGGGCGTGCTCGCCTCCGGCTTCATACAGGTCGCCATTCAGGGCAACAACCCGTATTTTTCGGGTTTCAACGGCGGCGTTTTGGAACATATCTTTCTGTGGGTCACACTGTCCGGCCTAGTTTGCGGCGCGGCGGGCGGTCTGTTCGGACGGCTGCTCTATCAGGGCGCGGCGGCATTTGCACCACGCAAGATACGCGGCTTCATCCGCAACCGTCCGCTGCTGCTGGCGGCACTGATGGGGCTGCTGCTCACCCTGCTCGGCACGTTCTACCAAGGCAAAACCTACGGCACCGGCTACCACGAAGCCGCCCAAGCCCTGCACGGCATCTATGAAGCCCCCGTCGGACTCGCCGCCGCCAAATGGCTCGCCACCGTATTCAGCTATTGGGCAGGCATTCCGGGCGGCATTTTCACTCCCTCGCTGACCATAGGTGCGGCTTTGGGCGAGCATATCGCCGCCATCGCCGACATATCGCAGGGTGCAAACATCATCGTCCTCATCTGCATGGCGGCATTTTTAGCGGGCGCGACACAATCGCCGATTACTTCCGCCGTCATCGTTATGGAAATGACGGGCGGACAAAGCCTGCTGTTTTGGATGCTGATTGCCTGCATTTTCGCCTCGCAGGTTTCGCGCCAGTTTTCGCCGCGTCCGTTCTACCACGCATCGGGAATGCGCTTCCGCCAGCGCGTGCTTCAGGAAACCGCCTCCCAAACCGGCAATGCGCCCGCAAGACCGCAAGCCGCAAACAGCAAAACGGGAATGCCGTCTGAAAATTAAAACGCCCCCAATCAAATGACGGCAGCCGCCTTGATTTGAATACCGTTCCGCCGCTGCTTGAAACTTCAACAACAATGCCGTCTGAACGACAGAATGCGGTTTTCAGACGGCATTTCCCCATCCCGATATTGCCCGAACCCAACCAAAGCGTTTGCTATAATTCTATTTTTTACCGCACACGCACCAATCATGTTTCCCGATTTCTCCCAAACCCTCTCCAAAGACCGCCACTTCCTGCAATCCGCCTTCAAAAATCCCAACAAATACGGCGGTTTGTCCAAAGTCGAAGAAAAATACCGAAAATCGCACGAAATCTTTTTGAAGCGTTTGGCCGCATTGCCAAAACCCGAATTCGACAACACCCTGCCCGTTCACGAGAAGCTCGAAGAAATCAAAAAAGCCATTGCCAAGAATCAGGTAACGATTATTTGCGGCGAAACCGGTTCGGGCAAAACCACGCAGTTGCCCAAGATTTGCTTGGAACTCGGGCGTGGGGTGGCAGGATTGATCGGGCATACCCAGCCGCGCCGTTTGGCCGCGCGCTCCGTAGCAGAGCGGATTGCCGAAGAGCTGAAATCCGAAATCGGCAGCGCGGTCGGCTATAAAGTACGCTTTACCGACCACACCTCGCGCGATGCCTACGTCAAGCTGATGACCGACGGCATCCTGCTGGCGGAAACCCAGACCGACCGTTATCTCGCCGCCTACGACACGATTATCATCGACGAAGCGCACGAACGCAGCCTGAACATCGACTTCCTCTTGGGCTACCTGAAACAGCTGCTGCCGCGCCGCCCCGATTTGAAAGTTATCATCACCTCGGCAACCATAGACGCAGAACGCTTCTCCCAACACTTCAACGGCTCGCCCGTTTTAGAAGTGAGCGGGCGCACCTATCCTGTTGAAATCCTCTACCGACCGCTGACCGGCAAAGACGAAGACGACGCAGAAGTGGAGCTGACGGACGCGATTGTCGACGCGGCGGACGAATTGGCACGCTACGGCGAAGGCGATATCTTGGTGTTCCTGCCGGGCGAACGCGAAATCCGCGAAGCCGCCGAAGCCCTGCGCAAATCCACGCTACGCCGCAACGACGAAATCCTGCCCCTGTTCGCACGCCTGTCACACGCCGAGCAGCACAAAATCTTCCACCCCACAGGCGCGAAACGCCGCATCGTGCTGGCAACCAACGTCGCTGAAACCTCGCTTACCGTGCCGGGCATCAAATACGTCATCGACACCGGCCTCGCACGCGTCAAACGCTATTCCGCACGGGCGAAGGTGGAACAGCTTCATGTCGAAAAAATCTCCCAAGCCGCCGCCCGCCAACGCTCCGGCCGCTGCGGACGCGTCTCCGCAGGCGTGTGTATCCGGCTGTTTTCAGAAGAAGATTTCAACAGCTGCCCCGAATTCACCGACCCCGAAATCGTCCGCAGCAACCTCGCCGCCGTCATCCTGCGCATGGCGGCATTGAAACTCGGCGATGTGGCTGCATTCCCGTTTTTAGAAATGCCCGACTCGCGGTACATCAATGACGGTTTTCAGGTGTTGCTGGAATTGGGGGCGGTGGAGGCCGTCTGAAAGTTAATTACACTTGATATTTCATAATAACCCTAATAAAATATCCGGGATTATTACAGGATATTTTAAGGTGATTTAATGCTTAAATCGTATGTTGAAGAAAAACGTTTGGAACTTGGATTGACGCAAAAAGAATTTGCTCAATTATTGGGAATGAAAGAAAACGGTGAAAGAACAGTTCGTGGATGGGAGAGCGGTTTACATAAGCCAAGCCCTGCACGAATGAGGTTAATTCAAAGTTTAAAAGCAGATCATCCATTTAAACAATCACCGAATTCACAGTTTACATTTATTGATTTATTTGCAGGCATAGGTGGTATTCGTCTGCCTTTTCAACAGTTAGGAGGAGAATGTGTTTTTTCAAGCGAAATAGATAAGCATGCACAAAAAACCTATTTTGCGAATTATGGAGAATATCCAAGCGGAGATATTACGCAAATTTTAGCCGATCAAATCCCAAATCATGATATTTTATTAGCCGGATTTCCATGCCAAGCTTTTTCTCAAGCTGGTCTTAAAAAAGGATTTCAAGATACTCGTGGAACAATGTTTTTTGAAATTCAACGTATTTTGGTAGAAAAACGTCCTAAAATATTTTTATTGGAAAATGTTAAGCGTTTAAAAACAGATCGCAACGGACAAACCTTTCAAACAATTTATGACATCTTGACTGGACAATATCAGGGAGAACCTGATAGCGATATTCCAATGTCTACCGAAGCAAGAAAAGCATTTTCTAAAAAACTTAATTACTGGGTAGATTTTAAAGTTTTGCGAGCCTCTGATTTTGGCGTGCCTCAAAATCGAGAACGTATTTTTATCGTTGGTTTTAATAAAGATTACTTTAATAAAATTAATGATTTTTCGGAATTTTTTTCTTTTCCTGATCCAACTTTTAAAAGAACAAAAGTTGGAGATATATTGGAATATATTTCAGCAGATGATACAATTTACACACTTTCGGACAATTTGTGGCAGGGACATCAAAAAAGAAAAACGGAACATATCGAAAAAGGTAATGGTTTTGGTTATAGTCTATTTAATTCAGAAAGTGAATATACCAATACTATTAGTGCACGATATTATAAAGATGGTTCAGAAGTATTGATTGATCAATCTCAATTTGGAAAAAACCCAAGAATGCTTACTCCGAGAGAGTGTGCTCGTTTACAAGGATTCCCAGAAAATTATTTGGTTGATGCAGTTTCAAAAACACAATCCTACAAACAATTCGGCAATTCAGTTTGTGTAAAAGTGATTGAAGCAGTTGCTAAAAAAATACTTTCTGCTTTAGAAAAAGCAGAAAGTATACAAAGTCAATTTTAAATTTTCTAACTACTTAATCTTCTTGAGGGAACGGTGGGTACTCGCGCACAACTAGTGAATCCCAATAAGAGTTATTAGCTCTCCACAAGGAATAGTTGCGTGCATTACCCACATACATACCACTATCAAAAAAGATGACTCCCGACTGTACCAAATTAAGCCAATTATCAAAACTCATCGGTTCGCCAAAAACAATTTTGTGATAGATACCATGGTCATCTTGTAAGCACTTAAACCAACCATTTTGTCCGAATTTATTTGTGAGTTTTGGTTCTAACCATGCTCTACTCCAACTAGCTAATGTTAAATTTTCTTGTTGAAACCGAATAGGTACTATCTGTTCTTTATTATGACGAGGATCTCTCGAATAATTATAAACAATCTTAATGGTGTCATTTTCATCAATCAACATTTCAGAACCATTCCAAGAAGAAGGTCGATGAATAGTAGGGATAGGCTCGCCAGACCAAGAATAACGTTCATTTTTTTGAGCATTGGGCTTGCCGAAAATCTCAATAAATTGAGTTCTACTCAATCTTGATTGATTATTTGTGAAAATATAATAATCAGCACTCCAATCTCCAAATGTTGTTTTACCACTTGTCGTATGATTTTTCATTTCATAACCTAATAAATCTGCCTCATTATTGGCATTATGACTAATCCCCATTTGTGTTTCCAACCAGTGGCCTGCGCAGCCATTGTGATTTTGATTTAATCCACTTGTATCAGGTTCTCTTCCATAAACATTTCTTTGAAATCGACGAACAATTTCTAATTCTCGTTCATTAACCATTATTTTCTCCAAATTGGTAATAAAGGAATAAAAATATTGGGGGAGGTAGGTAAAAAACAAGATTTATCTGTAAATTTCGAATTATTATGAGAAATATTGATATCAGATTACCACCTGACCTACAAGACTATGCAAAACACTAAAAATCAAGCACACGGTTCAGGCATTCATGCCCGACACAATCCGACAAACGACAAAACCGTTTCAGATGACCGTCAAAACGCTTCGGGCAATATCGTCGCCCCTCCCCGATACCGCCTGACCAAACTCGGCGAACAAATGGCACGTCTGCCCATCGATCCGAAAATCGCGCGCATTTTGCTGGCGGCGAAGAAGCACGACTGCATGGCGGAAATATTGGTGATTGCGTCTGCGCTGTCGATTCAAGACCCGCGCGAGCGGCCGTTGGAAGCGCGCGATGCCGCGACCAAGGCGCACGAGCGTTTTACCGACAAGCAGTCCGATTTTCTTGCCTATCTGAATATTTGGGACAGCTTCCAGCGCGAGCGCGACAAAAGCTTGTCCAACAAGCAGTTGGTGCAGTGGTGTCGCCAATATTTCCTGTCGCACCTGCGGATGCGCGAGTGGCGCGAGCTGCACCACCAGCTTGCCCAAACTGCGATTGAAATGGGTTTGACCACCAAAGAAGCCGCGTTTAGACGACCTCCTACCCAAGAACAATTAAGGCCGTCTGAAAGCAAAGGCGACCAAGATTTGGCGGCAAAGCTCAAACAAAAACAACTGGATAAGAAGCAACACCGTGCCCAAATCCGCGCCGCCAAAGAAGCGGGCTACGAACAAATCCACCGCGCCCTGCTCACCGGCCTTATCGCCAACGTCGGCATGAAATCGCCCGACGGCAACGACTACACCGGCGCGCGCGGCAGCCGCTTCCACCTTTTCCCAGCATCAGCCTTGTTCAAAGCCAAACCTAAATGGGTGATGGCGGCAGAATTGGTTGAAACCACGCGCCTTTACGCGCGCGACGTCGCCGTCATCCAGCCCGAATGGATCGAGCAGGAAGCGCCGCACCTCGTCCGCTATCATTATTTCGAGCCTCACTGGGAACAAAAACGCGGTGAAGTCATCGCCAGCGAACGCGTAACACTTTACGGCCTGACCGTATTGCCGCGCCGCCCCGTGTCTTACGGCAAAATTGCGCCCGAAGAAGCACGCGAAATCTTTATCCGCGGCGCATTGGTGGCGCAGGAAAGTAATCTTCAGACGGCTTTTTTTGCCCATAACAAAAAGCTGATTAAAGAAATTACCGAACTCGAACACAAATCGCGCAAGCAAGATGTACTGGTCGATGACGAAGCCCTGTTTGCGTTTTATCACGAACGACTGCCCGAGCTGGTGTGGAAAGATGCGAAAGGCGACGTTTGGGGAAGCGAAGATTTCGTACGGATTATTGAATCTGACAAAGCCGAAAGGTCGTCTGAAAAAGAATGCGGCGAGTTTCGCCAAAACGAGCGTAATGGGTCGCGCCAAAATGAAAATCACGGCAACACCGTAGGTTGGGTTGAAAACCCAACACCCGCCGCAACCGCAAAAACCGTTGGGTTTGACAATCCAACCAACGCCGCCCAACAAACCACCCCCTCCCCCGTGGGGGAGGGTCGGGAAGAGGGCAAAACAGTTGCCACACAAACCAACTTTTCCGCAACCGCAGCAAACCCTCTCCCTAACCCTCTCCCGCAGGAGAGGGAACAGAGTGCCGCAGCCTCAACAGTTTCAGACGACCTTCATCCTGCAAATCCGCAGCAAACTACCCCTTCCCCCGTGGGGGAGGGCTGGGGAGAGGGCAAAACAGTTGCCGCCCAAACCAATTTTTTCGCAATCTCAGCAAGCCCTCTCCCTACCCCTCTCCCGCAGGAGAGGGAACAGAGTGCCGCAGCTTCAACGGTTGCAGACAGCCTGCACAACGTAGTGGATTCCAACGATGCGGACAAGCACGTGCGTGAACCGAGTTCACACACCCTACAAAATGTTTCAGACGACCCCAAACCCAAAAAGCAGCCGGCATCTCAAAAAGGCCGTCTGAAACCTTTGCCCCTTGCCGATATCCGCACCTTTGAAGCCTGGCTCAAAACCGCCGAGCGCGACAATCCGCGCCTGCTGTTCCTCAGCCGCGACGATTTGATGCAACACGCCGCCGCGCACATTACCGAAGAGCAGTTCCCCAAATTCTGGCAAACCGCAGACGGCAAGTTCAAACTTTCCTACCGCTTCGAGCCGCACCATCCGCTCGACGGCGTGACCATGACCGTGCCGCTGACCGTCCTCAACCGCCTGCACGCGCCGTCGCTCGAATGGCTGGTGCCCGGTATGTTGCGCGAAAAAATCCAGCTGCTGATTAAAGCCCTGCCGAAGCAAATCCGCCGCATTTGCGTGCCCGTGCCCGATTTCATCACCAAATTTCTCGAAAGCAATCCCGACCGCCAAGCGGCCATCATTCCCCAGTTGGCGCACTTTATCGCCAAAAGCGCCGGCGATATGCGGATTCTCGAGCAAATCGACCAAGACGCATGGGCGGCACAAGAATTGCCCGAACACTGCCATCTGAATCTGCGCATTATCGACGACGGCGGACAAGAGCTTGCCGGCGGCCGCAAACTGCACGAATTGCAACAACAGCTCGGCCAAGCCGCCGCCGTCACCTTCCGCGACAACACCCAAGAGTTTGAGCGCGACAACGTTACCGCATGGGACATTGGCACCCTGCCCGAATCCATCAAATTCGCACGCGGCAAACAACAGCTCACCGGCTACCTCGGCCTGCAAAAAGAAAAAGACAGCCGCATCGCCCTGCGCCTGTTTGACACATCTGCCGCCGCCGAACAAGCCCACAGATTAGGCGTGATCGAACTCATAAAACTACAACTAAAAGAACAAGTTAAAGACCTGAACAAAGGCATCCAAGGCTTCACCCAAGCCGCCATGCTGCTCAAACACATCAACGCCGACACCCTGCGCGACGACCTCACCCAAGCCGTCTGCGACCGCGCCTTTATCGGCGAAGACGAGCTGCCGCGCAACGAAAAAGCCTTCAAAGAACAAATCAAACGCGCCCGCAGCCGTCTGCCCGCCGTCAAAGAAGCCCTCAGCCGCTACCTGCAGGAAACCGCCGCCGCCTACGCCGAACTGAACGGCAAACTCGGCAAACACCCGCTCACCCACCTCCTGAGACTACGCCTGCAAACCCTGCTTGCCCCCGGCTTCGCCACCCACACCCCGTGGGCACAATGGCCGCGCCTCCCCATCTACCTCAAAGCCATGACCCTGCGCCTTGAAAAATACAGCGGCAACCCCGCCCGCGACGCAGCCCGCGAGGCCGATATTCAAGAACTAGAACAAATGTGGCAGGAAAAAACCGACGGCTTGGTAAAACAAGGATTGCCCGTTTCAGACGGCCTTGCAGAGTTTAAATGGATGATTGAAGAATTGAGGGTGTCGCTGTTCGCGCAGGAATTGAAGACGCCTTATCCGGTGTCGGTGAAGCGGTTGTGGAAAGAGTGGGAGAGATTGGATAAAGGGTAAAAAAAGGTCGTCTGAATGTTTCAGACGACCTTTTATTCATAAAAATTAACAGACATCCATCACTATTTCATCTGTTTGAAAATTTGGTGTAACAAATAAATCCTTTGCCATCCCTAGACCCTTAGAGAATAAATAGAAAACCAATGCAATAGGAACAAGATAAAAAAACCAAGCTCCTGAATTAATACAAACAGTGTCAAATGTTATTTGACCAGCTTCTTCATAAATTTCTTTCAATTCAGACACTGATGATTCAATAATTTTTTTAGCCCGATTCTCCACTTCTTTCTTAAAGCTTACATCTTTTTCAAGCTTTTCAATATATTTAGTAATACTATACAAATTTAGTCTTGAAAGATTTGATATCGTATTATTTAGCCCTTTTTCTATGTATTCATATGCATATCTGTCATTACCTTTTAATGCATGAAAATCAATTTCTCTTATTTTATCCCTAAGAATAAATAGTTTATTACGCTGATAAACCCGTAGTGTCGGAGCGATTACGCTTTCATAAGCAAAATGTAAAATTGATAATATTAAAATAACAAGTAACATTGTTTCCATAATAGGATACTCCTAACGCTGCCTATCACTAGATGACAACTTTCTTTGTGATGCTTTTTCTTGGGCTTTACTTTTTTCTTTACCTACTCGTTTCATCTCCGAACTAAAATCAGTTCTAACTTTCTTAAAAAGAACAAAACAGAGAAAAACTGTAACAAACCAAAGAACCCAGCCTAATATACTCCAATCCTTTAATTTTTCTAAAAAACTATTTAAAAGCTGAAACGCTTGTCCAGAATCTAGTTTCCAAATTAGGATTATAAAAATAAAAACAATCATTAATAATAACAGCTGCCCACGATTCATGGCTGTGATGATTATATCTCTAAATGCCTGAGCCCAAGTTACTGGACAGTTTTGCTGTTTTTGTTTGTTATTCCCATTGCCCATCTAGACCAAGCCTAATTCCTAGTTAAAAAATATCGCCTTGTAAAAGTAATCTAAGCCCAGCTAATCATAACAGGTCGCATCACTGCTGTAAATCACTACTTAAATAGTAAGCAAGCCGTAGTCTGCAACCGCGTGCGTGCCTTTGGGCACACACCCTACCTGCAATCCCACAAAACCCGTCTGTAGGGTGTGTGCGGTACGCACGCACGCGGTCTTTTTAAACCACAGCCTTTTCCAACCAAACCAAAGGTCGTCTGAAACCCATTTTCAGACGACCTTTTGCCACTTTATAAAGCAAAGATTCCCACACATCTCCCAAACGTCGTCTGAATCAGTAAACTTCCCATATTTCAAAAACTTCTTGGAAGCCAACCATGCCCCACCTATTTCCGCCCCACATTATCGAACGCAGTCTACTTTATTTTTAGCAGGGCATGGTGCTGTCCGTAAAACTTCCGCTGGGCATTATCGGGCGGAGGTATGCGGTTCGGAAAACTATTGGGTATGGCTGAAGCTGGATAGTGATTTGTACATTAAAGACGGGGGCTGCGATTGCCCTTATGTCTAAAGGTGCAAACATACCTTAAATTACTATATTGCATAGGAAAAATACAAACCTATAACGAATTGGAAACAAAATGCCGTCTGAAAATATCTTCAGACGGCATTATAAAATCTGTTCACCTTTTCAGATGAGTAATGTACACCCCTATACAATTTTTGCTACCATGCTCCATAAATCCACGGCTAAAGATATCCTTATTATGTCCTATGATTTATCGAAACGACTTGTAATCGGCTTAGCATCAAGTGCCCTATTCGACTTATCCGAATCGGATAATATATTTAGAACGGAAGGGGCAGAAACCTATAGGCAATATCAGAGGGAAAAACAAAACCATCCCCTAAAAGAAGGCGTTGCCTTTCCATTTATTAAAAAACTTCTGTCAATCAATGAAATAAACCCAACCGACCCACCGATTGAAGTTATTCTTTTATCCAGAAACGATCCAGATACCGGTTTACGGGTCATGAATTCGATAGAAGCCTATGGGCTTGATATTACACGAGCCTTATTCCTTCAAGGTGGAGATCCGCACAGATATATTAAAACACTATCGATTGATTTATTCTTATCTGCAAATGAGGTTGATGTGAGACAAGCCATCACGGCGGGCTACCCTGCCGGACACGTTTTAGCATCTCATTTCGAAGATGGTTGTCTCAGTGATTCGGAATTAAGGATTGCGTTGGATTTTGATGGTGTTCTTATTGATGATTCATCAGAAAAAATTTATGCAGATCAAGGAATACGGTCTTTCCAAGAATATGAATTGAAACATAGTAACAAAACACATAATTCCGGACCATTAACGGGATTCCTAAAAAAATTATCAGAAATCCAAATACAGGAAAAAGACTTCTCCGTAACTAACCGACAATACAAACCCAAATTACGTATTGCAATTATTACTGCTAGAAATGCCCCCTCCCACAAGCGTGTGATTAACACAATGCGTAGCTGGGGAATAACCGTAAATGAGGCCTTTTTTCTCGGCGGTATTGAAAAAAGAAAAATTTTGGAAGTACTCAAACCCCATATTTTCTTTGATGATCAAAAAACACATCTGGATTCTGCCACAGAAATCCTGCCTTCCGTCCATATCCCTTTCGGAATCAGGAACAAACATAATCTATAAAAAATACCGGCGTTATTGACAATATCTCCCACACTTGTAAACAACGCCGATAATTTTAAGCCTACTTAAATAATGTACAACCCTTATCATTACCTCTAAAATAATCTAACCCATCATCACAAGAACTGGCAGATCCTTCACAAACAAAAGTTACCAAATTCTCATTCATCTTAATAATACGAGGCTCTTTATTTTTATCTATAGCAACGGCCTTCAACATAAACTTACTGTCCAACGCACCTCTCGCAACCCCATTCAACCGAATACAAAAACCCTCAGCCTCTTGAATCGGTAACTTTGGCCACTTAGTAGATGTTTGCTTAAATGTCCCATTTTGTAGATAAAACTTTTCCATAAAATGTGCATTCTCTAATAAAGCCGAGCGTACCGCACTTATTCTAGCCTTTTCAATATAATTACGGTAGCTTGGATAAGCAATTAGAGCAAGTACAGACAATATCAAAACTACTGATATTAATTCAACCAGCGTAAACCCCCGATTATCAGTCATTACTTTACTTCCAATAAGAACAGATTATTCAACATATTTCTTTAAACAGACTTACTATTCCATTCGGCAGTATGCATATTTCCCGCACTATTTTTTAGCGGCCGGTATAGCCGGTTTGGCGGGGGCTTTTGGCGCGGGCGCACCGACGGAAGCCTGGTCCTTC
>NZ_JAGTUI010000002.1:12209-112866 GCF_018224585.1 Neisseria sp. Marseille-Q1983 | reverse complement strand
TCCCAAATAAAGTCTGATTCTACCGCCCCGAAGGACGGATGTCCAAGTGGCGGGGTTTCAACCGGAAAGGAAACACGATGAATCGATAATCCGGATTGCGCACCCCTTCTTTATCCGTCTTCCGACACCGCCTTTTACCTGACGATGCCGTCTGAACCTGCCTGCCCGCTCGGAGGAATGTAAATTTTTTCCAAATTCCAAGTAAAAACCGCTATCAGTGTGCTAATTTGCGTTAAAATCCTATTCAGCGTTTAACGTTTTGTGCGCCCGCATCCCTGCACTGTTTGATGCGGGCATAAGGCACAAATCCCGACAAGCGCACTGTTTCATACTTCGTCAATCATTCAGACTCCGGTTTGTGCCCGTGCCGGCAGGCGGTCGGCCGTTTCCCGCCGTTCAGGCATATTCCGACAGTGTGAGATAAGGATTTATTCGATGAAATCACTCAAAACCTTCCTCATTTGGGGCATAGTGGTACTGGTCGGCTTAGCATCCTTTACCACTCTGGCTCTCAGCCGAGGCGAACAGGTCAGCGCGGTATGGATGGTTACCGCCGCCATATCCGTTTACTGCATCGCCTATCGTTTTTACAGCCTCTACATCGCTAACCGCGTAATGCGGCTCGATCCTAACCGCCTGACTCCGGCAGAACGCCACAACGACGGCTTGGACTATGTTCCGACGCACAAAGGCGTATTGTTCGGACACCACTTTGCCGCGATTGCGGGTGCAGGCCCTTTGGTCGGTCCGGTTTTAGCAGCGCAAATGGGTTACCTGCCCGGTACTTTGTGGATTATCTTCGGCGTGGTATTTGCCGGTGCGGTACAGGATATGATGGTCTTGTTTGTCTCTATGCGCCGCGACGGTAAGTCTTTGGGCGATATTGTGAAACAGGAACTCGGCACTGTCCCCGGCGTGATTGCCTCCATCGGTATTTTGATGATTATGGTCATCATTATGGCGGTGTTGGCGTTGATTGTCGTAAAAGCATTGGTTCACAGCCCTTGGGGTACGTTCACCATTGCAGCAACTATGCCGATTGCGCTGTTTATGGGTATTTACACGCGTTATATCCGTCCGGGCAAAATCGGCGAGATTTCCATCGTCGGCTTTATTTTGCTGATGCTGGCGGTAATTTACGGCGAAGATGTGGCTAAAAGTTCCATCGGGCATTGGTTCGACCTTGACGGCATCCAGCTCACTTGGGCGATTATGATTTACGGCTTTGTCGCCTCCGTATTGCCCGTATGGTTGCTGCTCACTCCACGCGACTATCTCTCCACCTTCCTGAAAATCGGTACGATTGCGGCCTTGGCTTTGGGTATCGTCATCGTCAATCCCGCTTTGCAAATGCCTGCCGTAACCCACTTTATCGACGGTTCGGGTCCGGTATTCTCAGGCGCATTGTTCCCATTCTTGTTCATTACCATCGCCTGCGGTGCGGTTTCGGGCTTCCACGCGCTGATTTCTTCCGGCACTACGCCGAAAATGCTGGAAAACGAAACCCACGTCCGCATGATCGGTTACGGCGGTATGTTGATGGAAAGTTTCGTGGCGATTATGGCACTTGCCGCTGCCGCATCGCTTGATCCCGGCGTGTACTTCGCCATGAACAGCCCAGCCGCCCTGATCGGTACGGATGCCAATACCGCCGCCGAAGTGATTACCACCAAGCTGCAATTCCCTGTCGATGCCGCAACCCTGTTGCACACTGCTAAAGAAGTCGGCGAAAACACCATCCTTTCCCGTGCGGGCGGTGCGCCTACCCTCGCAGTCGGTATGGCGCACATTATGAGCCGCCTGATTCCGGGCGAGGCGATGATGGCATTCTGGTATCACTTCGCCCTGTTGTTTGAAGCCTTGTTCATCCTGACCGCCGTCGATGCCGGTACGCGCGTCGCACGTTTTATGATTCAAGACTTGGGCAGCATCTTCTATAAACCTTTCGGCAACACCGACTCCATCCCCGCCAACCTGATTGCGACCTTCTTCGCCGTGGCATTGTGGGGCTACTTCCTCTACACCGGCGTAACCGACCCTCTGGGCGGCATCAACTCGCTCTGGCCTTTGTTCGGCATCGCCAACCAAATGCTGGCGGGCGTAGCCTTGATTATGTGTGCCGTTGTGTTGATTAAGATGAAACGCGACCGTTATGTTTGGGTGGCACTCGTTCCCGCCGTCGGCGTACTGTTTGTAACCTGCTACGCCGGTCTGCAAAAACTGTTCCACAACGACCCGCGCGTCAGCTTCCTTGCCCACGCCGGCAAATACAGCGACGCATTGGCTAAAAACGAAGTCCTTGCGCCCGCTAAAGACATCGGCGAAATGGCGCAAATCATCTTCAACGACAAGATTAATGCCGGTTTGACCGCATTGTTCCTCTTAGTCGTCGTCATCGTTGCCATCTACGGCGTGCGTACCGCCCTCAAAGCACGCAAAGTCGGCTGGCCGACCGCCAAAGAAATCCCGGCGGTGTACCGCGACGGCAAGCAGCCGGAGGCACAAAGTGAAGCATAAGCTCGCGTCTTGGTGGAAAACCATCAAGCTGACGGCAAACTTGATGGCAGGCGTGCCCGATTATGAAAACTACGTTGCACAGCAGCGCAAACATAATCCCAACGCCCCCGTGATGACCAAGCTGCAATTTCAAGACTACTGCCGCAAACGCCGCTGCGGCGCAAACGGCGGACGCTGCTGTTAAACCTGCTTGAAACAAATGCCGTCTGAAACCAATTTCAGACGGCATTTTATCTTGAAGTTCCACACCAAAAGGCAAACAGCTACAATATCCAGCATCAAGCCCCTATAGACCAACCATGAAAAACCTCATCATCTTCAATAAACCCTATGGCGTTATCTGCCAATTTTCACCGCACGAAAAACACAAAAGCCTGAAAGACTTCATCGATCTGCCCGGTTTCTACCCTGCAGGCAGGCTGGATACCGACAGCGAAGGGCTACTGCTGCTGACCGACGACGGCAGACTTCAAGCACAAATTACCGACCCCAAATTCAAACACCCCAAAACCTACTGGGCACAACTGGAGGGCGTACCCGACGAAACTCGGTTGGAAAGTTTAAGAAAAGGGATAGACTTAGGCGGTTTCGTTACCCGTCCGGCAAGCGTCCGCATCTTGAAACACGGGGAAACAAATCCGTTATGGGAACGCATCCCGCCGATACGCGTCCGCAAAACCGTTCCCGATTTTTGGATTGAAATTACCATTTCTGAGGGCAAAAACCGCCAAGTCAGGCGAATGACCGCCAAGGCGGGCTATCCCTGCCTGCGTCTGATCAGAGTGGCAAGCGGCAGACTGAAACTGTTTGATTTGGATTTAAAACCCGGGGAATGGGCATACGCCCCGTTCAGACCATAAAGCCGCACTACCCTGCCATTATCCTTTTGCCCCTGCCGCTTAACGCTTAACGCTTAAAACAATTAGTAACGCAAGGGCTTATTCTAATTATCTAAGACGGCCTCAAATTTTTTACCGATTGAAACATCTTTAATCACGATGAGCTACAAATTTTAAAAGCAGAAATGGTTTTCTCCGTCGGGAGGATTAAAAATATGCCGTCTGAACGTTCAGACGGCAGACAAAACGGCACAGCCCGATAAAGGCTGTGCCGTTGCTAATTAGACACCGACTCAGGCAATCAGCCCAAATCAAAGGCTTTATGCAATACCCTGGTTGCCAGTTCCATATATTTTTCATCAATCAATACGGAAACTTTGATTTCAGAAGTTGAAATCATTTGGATGTTGATGCCTTCTTCTGCAAGGGTACGGAAGATTTTGGCGGCTACGCCGACGTGCGAGCGCATACCCAAACCGACTGCGGAGACTTTGCACACGGTGTCGTCGCCGTCGATAGAGGCCGCGCCGATACTGTCTTGACGTTCCGACAGGATTTCCAAAGTCTGTTTGTAATCGCCGCGCGGTACGGTGAAAGAAAAATCGGTTGTGCCTTCGCTGCCGACATTTTGGATAATCATATCGACTTCGATGTTGGCATCGGCGACCGCGCCCAAAATCTGATAGGCAACGCCGGGCTTATCGGGCACACCGCGCACGTTGATGCGGGCTTGGTTTTTGTCGAATGCGATACCGGTTACGGCAGCTCTTTCCATGTTGTCGTCCTCTTCAAAGGTAATTAAGGTGCCGTTGCCGCCGTCTTGCAGGCTGCTCAGTACGCGCAGGCGCACTTTGTATTTTCCGGCAAATTCTACTGAACGGATTTGCAAAACTTTCGAACCGAGGCTGGCCAGTTCGATCATTTCTTCAAACGTTACCGTATCCATGCGGCGCGCTTCGGGTACGACGCGAGGGTCGGTGGTATAAACGCCGTCTACATCGGTATAGATTTGGCATTCGTCCGCTTTGATGACTGCGGCGAGCGCAACGGCAGAAGTGTCGGAACCGCCGCGTCCGAGCGTGGAAATATTGCCTTCACTGCTGATGCCTTGGAAGCCGGCAACGATGACGACTTTGCCATCGGCGAGGTCGGCGCGCATTTTTTCGTCATCAATGCTTTCGATGCGGGCTTTGGTGTGGGCGGTATCGGTTTTGAGGGCGACCTGCCAGCCGGTGTAGCTTTTGGCTTCCACGCCGATGTCTTTCAACGCCATTGCCAAAAGGCCGATGGTAACCTGTTCGCCGGTGGAGAGGACAACGTCCAATTCGCGCGGATCGGGGTGCTCCTGCATTTCGTGCGCCAGCGCAACCAGGCGGTTGGTTTCGCCGCTCATCGCGGATACGACAACAACGATATCGTGTCCTTCGGCGCGGGCTTTAGCGACACGTTTGGCTACGTTTTTAATGCGTTCGGGCGAGCCTACGGATGTGCCGCCGTATTTATGTACGATTAACGCCATGTTTCGTGCTTTCTTGTGTAGGGTTGGTCGGGCAGCATGGTTTGCTGGAAAAGGGCTTATTATTACTATTTTTTACTTGAAATTCAAGAACGGACTGCGCTTTCCCGCCTGCCGTTTGACAGCGGTCAGCAAAAAACCTGTTCTTTCAGATTTTTGACAAAATGCCGTCTGAACGGTTTTCAGACGGCATACGGACAATAATTAAGCAACGGACAATGCATTTTGCTGATATCGCACCAGCTCTCTTATGCCTTGTTCGACCAGTCCGATC
The DNA here is from genome assembly GCF_018224585.1 of Neisseria sp. Marseille-Q1983. Lineage (NCBI taxonomy): Bacteria > Pseudomonadati > Pseudomonadota > Betaproteobacteria > Neisseriales > Neisseriaceae > Neisseria > Neisseria sp. Marseille-Q1983. Next base: position 107,720 of record NZ_JAGTUI010000002.1, on the reverse strand, counting down.
AGTTTGCCCAATTCTTCCAAACTGAATGGCGCGCCTTCCGCCGTCCCCTGTATTTCGATGATTTTCCCCGATGCGGTCATCACGATATTCACATCACTGTCGCAACCGGAGTCTTCGGGATAATCCAAATCCAAAAGCGGCACGCCGTTCACTACGCCTGCGGATACGGCGGCAACGGCTTCTCGGATGGGGTTTTCACTCAAAATGCCGTCTGAAACCAGTTTGCCGACGGCGATTTGCAGCGCGACAAACGCACCGGTAATAGATGCCGTACGCGTACCGCCGTCTGCCTGAATCACATCGCAATCAATCAAAATTTGTCGTTCGCCGAGTTTTTCCATATCCACGACCGCGCGCAGCGAACGCCCGATCAAACGTTGGATTTCCTGAGTACGCCCGGACTGCTTGCCCGCCGAAGCTTCGCGGCGCATACGCGAAGCGGTGGATGCAGGCAGCATCCCGTATTCCGCCGTTACCCAGCCTTGGTTTTTGCCGCGCAGAAACGGCGGGACATTTTCGTCTATGGAGGCTGTGCAGATGACTTTGGTATTGCCGCATTCAATAAGGCACGAACCGTCGGCGTGCGGCAGGAAATGAGGGGTAATTTTAATATCGCGCAGGCTGTCGGCGGCGCGTGAGGTGCGGATGTAATCAGGCATACTGCCCTCCCGTTAAAAACAGATAAATTAAAAAGCCTTAAATATGAAAAATCACATTTAAGGCCTTCAAACTGAAAATTTCTACGCCTCTTCGGCTTTGCTGCGGATAATCAAAAGCGGCAGGTGGCTTTGGCGCATTACCGTTTCGGCGAAACTGCCCATCAGAAGGTGCATCAGGCCGGTACGTCCGTGCGTGCCCAACACCAGCAGGTCGGCACCGTTTTCATCGGCATAATCGACCAAATCCTGCGCCATTTCGCGCGCGCCTTTGTTCGCCACCAAGAGGTGTTTGACCGTATTTCCGACACCCAGTTCGCGGGCAATCCTCTCGGCATTGTCCAAAACCTCGTTGCCTTGTGCGACGGCGGCGGCTTCGTAGCTTTCGTGTTGCAAAAATTCAGGGGCAAGCGCCATATATTCGGCAGGATTGGCAACGTGCACCAAAGTCAGGCGCGCATTGTTGACGCCGGCAAGTTCGGCGGCGTGTTTCAGGGCATTGATGGAAGTTTCACTGCCGTCGACGGCAACGACCAAATGTTTGTACATAATCGTATCCTCCTTTTGCACCGCCTCGCGGCGCCGTTTCATCAGGTTCGCGCAAAGGCTGTCTGCGCCGTTTCATTATAGTCCCGCCGCCGGGTTTTATACAACAGCCGAACAGCCCGGCCGCTTTACAGTATAATACGCCGCCGTCGGACGGCAGGACGTTTCCCGCCGGCTTCCGTTTACGCTTCATTTGATGCAACCTTACAGGATTTGACTTATGACCGGCACCGGTTTGAACCTTTCGCGCCGCTTCGGCGGCATTGCGCGGCTCTACGGAGACGAAGCACTCTCACACTTTGCCGATGCCCACGTCTGCGTGGCCGGCGTGGGCGGTGTCGGCTCGTGGGCGGTCGAGGCTTTGGCGCGGACGGGCATCGGACGTTTGACTTTGATTGATTTGGACAACGTTGCCGAATCGAATGTCAACCGCCAGCTGCACGCCCTGACCGGCGACTTCGGCAAAGCAAAAGTTACCGCCTTGCGCGAACGTATTACACAAATCAATCCGCAATGCGAAGTATTTGAAATTGAAGATTTCGTTACCGAAGACAATTTGCCGGAATACTTCGGAAAAGGTTTTGATTTCGTCATCGACGCGATCGACCAAATGCGCGTCAAAGCGGCAATGGCGGCTTATTTTGTGAAAAACCGTCAACCTTTTATCATCAGCGGCGGCGCAGGCGGACAAAAAAATCCGGCGTTGATCCAAACCGCCGATTTGAGCCGCGTAACCCACGACCCGCTGCTTGCCAACCTGCGCTACACCTTGCGGAAACGCTACGGCTTCAGCCGCGATACTAAGGAAAAAATGCGCGTGCCGTGCGTGTTCTCAACCGAAAACATCACGCCGCCACAATCGGGCGCGGCGTGTTCTGCCGATGCCGCACTGCAGGGCTTGTCATGCGCCGGCTACGGTGCAAGCATGCTCGTTACCGCTTCGTTCGGGCTATATTGCGCACAGGCGGCGGTGGAACACATCGCGGGCAAAAAATAAGCAATGCCGTCTGAAACAGGATTCAGACGGCATTTGAACAAACTATGGTTATGATTTAGGACAAAAAAGGATACGGATAAAAAATAACATAAAATATATGATTCCTAATAATATACCAAGTATCGGAGAGCTATTTAATGGAATTCGTTAATAATTTAGTTATTTTTTTCATTTTTATTACTAATGCTTATTCCGATATTTTTTGTAGTATATGGTATATACCATAAGATACGTTATCGCAAAATATGTATCCTAAGAACAAGTTTTACATTATTAGTGGTAATACTTTACAGTATGTATTACATATATTGCCGTTATCTTGACCAACAAAAAGTAGCTTATTATTGCATAGATAAACAATGTATTTCTATTGTTCATCTATACAAAGATTATGGTATAAACTCTCCCACATATGCGAGAATTTACGCAGGAAAAATATTGTTTAGATTTCAAGTAAGAGCTAAAAATTACGCTGAATTACTTATGGAAGATGATATATCAATTAGTAAAAAAATTTTGGGGAATAAATTTATCATTTATGGGTCGCTACCTGTAATATACGGTAATGTAGATAATATTGAAGTAAGAGAAGCTACTGGTTATATAGATAGAGCCAGTACTGATTATATTGTCTCAAGAAACTTAAAATTCAGACATTTATATTAATTAAGAGGTTTTAGCAAGAGTGCCGTCAAAATATAGGGCGCATCATCGAATTCGCGAAAGACAAACGCTACGATGAACGTTTCAAGGATTTGAAAAAAGAATCCATAGGCTATCTGAACCGGCATCCCGGTTTGGTAGCCGACTACCTGAAGGCGGCAATCAAGCTGTCGGTTCAGAAAAACCAACATCGGCACACCTAAAACCGTATTCACAACCCGCTCCTTTTCAAAACATTTGCATTTAAAAGCCGTTATAATACCGTCTGAACATCTGCCCGACCACATTACGCGTGAATGCCGGCAGATTGTTTTCTTTTGTAAACTTATATTAAAATCCACTTACCGATTCACGCCATGCCGCCCATCCCTGCCCCATCCGCACCATCCGAGCACACCGTCGCATGGGTATTCGGCCAACCCGTTACCGATTTGCCGCAGGATTTGTTTATCCCGCCCGACGCGCTGAAAGTCGTATTGGGCAGTTTTCAAGGCCCTTTGGATCTGCTGCTCTACCTTATCCGCAAGCAGAACATCGATGTTCTCGATATTCCGATGGTGGAAATTACCGGGCAGTATCTGCACTACATTGCCCAAATGGAAGCCTATCAGTTTGATTTGGCGGCGGAATACCTGCTTATGGCGGCCATGCTGATTGAAATCAAATCGCGCCTGCTGCTGCCGCGTACCGAAGCCGTCGAAGACGAAGAAGCCGACCCGCGTGCCGAGTTGGTGCGCCGCCTGTTGGCTTATGAACAGATGAAGCTGGCGGCACAGGGTTTGGACGCGCTGCCCCGAGCCGGACGGGATTTCGCATGGGCTTACCTGCCTCTGGAAATTGCCGTCGAAGCCAAGCTGCCCGAAGTCTATATTACCGACTTGACTCAAGCGTGGCTGAGTATTTTGTCTCGGGCAAAACATACGCGCAGCCACGAAGTAATCAAAGAAACCATCTCCGTGCGAGCGCAAATGACGGCAATCCTGCGCCGTTTGAACGGACACGGAATATGCAGGTTTCACGACCTGTTCAATCCCGAACAGGGCGCGGCTTACGTGGTTGTCAACTTCATCGCACTGTTGGAGCTTGCCAAAGAAGGATTGGTCAGAATCGTACAGGAAGACGGTTTCGGAGAAATCCGAATCAGCCTCAATCATGAAGGGGCGCATTCAGACGGCATGAACAGGACAGAAACACCGGATTGACCTATTTAAAAAGGAACATGATGACAAGCAAACAAAACCAAGCCTCATTATGGGCGGTCGGACTGATGCTGTTTGCCCTGTTTTTCGGTGCGGGCAACCTGATTTATCCCGCCTATCTCGGTCAGCAGGCAGGCGAAAACTGGCTGATTTCCATGCTCGGCTTCCTATTGACCGGAGCAGGCCTGCCGCTATTGGGCGTAATCGCCATCGGCTACTCGGGTTCCCGTGATGTCGAAGCACTCGCCTCGCGTGTCGCGCCCTGGTACGGCGTAGCGTTTGCCGCCTCCCTCTACCTTGCCATCGGCCCGCTGTTCGCCCTGCCTCGGACGGCGACGGTTTCCTTTGAAATCGGCGTTTTACCGCTGATCGGCAATCTTTCCCCGAATATGGCTCAGGCAGTATTCAGCCTGCTTTTTTTCGGCCTGGCCTACTGGCTTTCGATGTCTCCGAGCAAATTGGTTGACCGCATCGGAAAAATCCTGACGCCCGCACTCCTGCTGACCATCGCCGTATTGGTCGGTTATGCCGCACTCAACCCCATCGGCGCACCGCTCGCCGCACAAGGCGATTTTGCCGCCCGCCCGATGATTAAAGGCATTTTGGAAGGCTACGGCACGATGGATGCCCTCGCCTCACTCGTATTTGCCATTATCGTTATCGACGCCGTCCGCGCCATGGGTGTCGACACCCGTTCGGACCTGCTGAAACCCACCGCCATATCAGGCCTGATGGCTGCAGGCTGCCTTGCTGCGGTTTACCTGCTGATAGGCTATATGGGGGCGACCAGTGTGGCGGGAATCGGTTTGCAGAAAAACGGTGCGCTGGTATTGTCGAAATCGGCACAATACTATTTCGGACTGGGCGGCAACCTGCTGCTCGGCATCATCGTACTGCTAGCCTGCCTGACCACGGCGGTCGGTCTGGTTACTTCGTGTGCCGAATACTTCAACCGCCTCTGTCCGGGCATTTCCTACAAAACCTTCGTCATCATCAATACGCTGGTTTCCATCGTCTTGGCAAACAAGGGGCTGTCAGCCATCCTGCAGATTTCCGTCCCCATGCTCATGCTGCTTTATCCGCTGACCATCGTACTCATCCTGCTGACCCTGACCGACAGGCTGTTCGGCGGTAGCCGCATCGTCTATTTCTGCACCATGATGCCCGCACTGGCGGTCGGCCTGCTCGATGCCTACAAAACCGCCTTCGGTTTCAGCGAAACGGCAGCAAAAGCCATCGACAAAGCCCTTCCCCTATACAGCATAGGACTGGGCTGGATTATTCCCTCTTTAACTTGCTTTGCCTTAGGCTGCCTGCTCAATGCGGCCGTAAGGAAAAAATCCTGAAACCATGCCGTCTGAAAGACCTTCAGACGGCATTTTCGGTACACAGGGCAAATGTGATGTGTTCTAATACGTCCTAAGCCGCCACCAGAAACTGGGAGAACCGCCGCATGACAGGCATCATACATTCACTTCTTGACACCGACCTCTACAAATTCACTATGCTGCAAGTGGTTCTGCACCAGTTTCCGCAGACACACAGCCTTTACGAATTCCGATGCCGCAATGCCTCAACTCCCTATCCGCTTGCCGATATCAAGGAAGACTTGGAAAAGGAACTTGACTCACTCTGCCAACTGCGCTTTACCCATGACGAACTCGGCTACCTCCGCAGCCTGCGTTTCATTAAAAGCGATTTCGTCGACTATCTCGAACTCTTCCAGCTCCAACGCCGCTTTGTCGAAGTCGGCACCGATGCAGAAGGCCGTCTGAACATCCGTATCGAAGGCCCCATGATTCAAGCGATGTTCTTTGAAATCTTCATCCTTGCCATTGTTAACGAACTTTACTTCCGCCGCCTGGAAACCCCTGCGGTCATAGAAGAAGGCGAACGCCGGCTTCAAGCCAAAGCCGCGCGTCTGAAAGAAATAGCCGCCACACAGAATCCGGACGATCCGCCCTTCCTGATTTCCGACTTCGGCACACGCCGCCGCTACAACCTCCCATGGCAGGAACACGTCATCCGCACCCTGCTCGAAGCCGCCCCCGGCATCGTACGCGGGACCAGCAACGTTTATCTCGCCAAAAAACTCGGCATTACCCCCATCGGCACCATGGCGCACGAGTTCCTCCAAGCATTCCAGGCCCTCGACGTACAATTGCGGAATTTCCAAAAAGCCGCACTTGAAAGCTGGGTACACGAATACCGCGGCGACCTCGGTATCGCATTGACCGACGTGGTCGGCATGGATGCCTTCCTGCGTGATTTCGACCTTTATTTCGCCAAGCTCTTCGACGGTTTGCGGCATGATAGCGGAGACCCCTACGAATGGGGGGACAAAGCCTACATGCACTATAAAAAACTCAAAATCGACAGCCGAACCAAAATGCTGACCTTCTCCGACGGACTGGATATCGACCGATCTTGGGCTTTGCACCAATATTTCAAAGACCGCTTCAAAACCAGTTTCGGCATAGGCACCAACCTGACCAACGATATGGGGCATACGCCTTTGAATATCGTGTTGAAACTGGTCGAATGCAACGGTCAGTCCGTCGCCAAGCTCTCCGATTCTCCCGGAAAAACCATGACCAACAACAATACTTTCCTTGCCTACCTGAGGCAGGTATTCGGCGTTCCCGCCGTACAAACATCCTAGTCCCCGGCAACAATCCCACAATTCCTATTGCTGCCGTACAAATTCTTTTAAAATACCGACTGATTTGAATTTAACCGAAAGACCGAACTTCATGAACCTACACCAAACCGTCGAACACGAAGCCGTCACCGCCTTTGCCGCCGCAGGCATCGCCGACAACCCTATTGTTTTGCAGCCGACCAAAAACGCCGAACACGGCGATTTCCAAATTAACGGCGTGATGGGTGCGGCGAAAAAAGCCAAACAAAATCCGCGCGAATTGGCGCAAAAGGTAGCCGAAGCATTAGCCGACAACGCCGTAATCGAAAGCGCGGAAGTAGCCGGTCCGGGCTTCATCAACCTGCGCCTGCGCCCCGAATTCCTTGCCCGAAACATTTATGCTGCCTTAAACGACGCGCGTTTCGGCATAGCAAAAACCGACAAACCGCAAACCGTCGTTATCGACTATTCCTCGCCCAATCTGGCAAAAGAAATGCACGTCGGCCACCTGCGTTCCAGTATCATCGGCGACAGCATTTCGCGCGTGTTGGCATTTATGGGCAACACCGTCATCCGCCAAAACCACGTCGGCGACTGGGGTACGCAGTTCGGCATGTTGGTCGCTTATTTGGTCGAGCAGCAAAAAGACAATGCCGCGTTCGAGCTGGCGGATTTGGAGCAGTTTTACCGCGCCGCCAAAGTGCGCTTTGACGAAGACCCCGCCTTTGCCGACACCGCACGCGAATACGTTGTAAAGCTGCAAGGCGGCGATGAAACCGTATTGGCATTGTGGAAACAGTTTGTCGATATTTCGCTCTCGCACGCCCAAGCCGTTTACGACACGTTGGGCTTGAAACTGCGCCCCGAAGATGTGGCGGGCGAATCGAAATACAACGACGATTTGCAGCCTGTGGTCGATGATTTGGTTCAAAAAGGTCTGGCGGTCGAAGACGACGGCGCGAAAGTCGTATTCTTGGACGAGTTCAAAAACAAAGAAGGCGAACCCGCTGCGTTTATCGTGCAAAAACAAGGCGGCGGCTTCCTTTATGCTTCCACCGATTTGGCGTGCCTGCGCTACCGCGTCGGTACGCTTCATGCCGACCGCCTGCTGTACGTCGTCGACCACCGCCAAGCCCTGCACTTCGAACAACTCTTTACCACTTCCCGCAAAGCAGGCTATCTGCCGGAAAATGCAAAAGCCGAGTTTATCGGCTTCGGCACGATGATGGGCAAAGACGGCAAGCCGTTTAAAACACGCAGCGGCGACACCGTGAAACTGGTCGATTTGCTGACCGAAGCCGTCGAGCGCGCCACTGCTTTGGTGAAAGAAAAAAATCCCGAATTGGGCGCGGACGAAGCGGCAAAAATCGGCAAAACCGTCGGCATCGGCGCGGTCAAATACGCCGACTTGAGCAAAAACCGCACCAGCGATTATGTGTTCGACTGGGACGCCATGCTCTCGTTTGAAGGCAACACCGCCCCCTATCTGCAATACGCCTACACCCGCGTGCAAAGCGTGTTCCGCAAAGCAGGCGAATGGGACGCGGACGCGCCAACCGTTTTGACCGAACCTTTGGAAAAACAACTGGCCGCCGATCTGCTGAAATTTGAAGACGTGCTGCAAAGCGTGGCGGACACGGCGTATCCGCACTACCTCGCCGCCTACCTCTATCAAACCGCTACCTTGTTCAGCCGCTTCTACGAAGCCTGCCCGATTCTGAAATCAGAAGGTGCAACCCGCAACAGCCGCCTGCAACTGGCGAAGCTCACCGGCGACACGCTGAAACAAGGCTTGGATTTGCTGGGCATCGATGTGTTGGACGTAATGTAAAACCGCACCGCCCGATTGCGGACAACAGCCCCGCCATCCTTATCCGAATCTGAAAAAAGCGGCGCGATACACCGTATCCGCCGCCCCTCCCAAAATGCGAAACAGACAAACGCCAAGCAAGCAAGCAAGCAAGCAAGCAAGCAAGCAAAAAATTATAACCCCCTTCCTGCCGACGTACGCACTTTCCGCGCGGCGCATTCCCCTTTTTCCGCCCCTCAAACCCGCCTTTTCTTCAGGCAGGGTTTCAGCCCGCCCCCTTTCCCTGTTTTCCTTTCCCCGACACGCGTGCGCGCCACCTGCCGCACCGTGCCGCACTTTCGCGCCCGGACAGCATCGGTCTGTCATCCGGTTCTCTGTTTTAAATACCCCTGTTTCAGAAAGAAATGCAGATGTTTCAACACACAGGACGACATATAAAGCACCGCCCTATGTGTTGCCCTGATTTGGAAGGGGTTGCGCCCCTCCCAAATAAAGTCTGATCCTGCCGCCCCGAAGGACAGATGTCCGAGTGGCGGAGTTTCAACCGAAAAGGAAATACGATGAATATTCACGCCCTGCTCTCCAAACAATGGACGCTGCCGCCATTCCTGCCGAAACGGCTGCTGCTGTCCCTGCTGATACTGCTGGCCCCCAATGCGGTTTTTTGGGTTTTGGCACTGCTGACCGCCACCGCCCGCCCGATTGTCAATTTGGACTACCTTCCCGCCGCGCTGCTGATCGCCCTGCCTTGGCGTTTCGTTAAAATTGCCGGCGTATTGGCGTTTTGGCTGGCGGTTTTGTTTGACGGGCTGATGATGGTGATCCAGCTTTTCCCTTTTATGGACCTCATCGGCGCCATCAACCTCGTCCCCTTCATCCTGACCGCCCCCGCCCTTTATCAGATAATGACCGGGCTGTTGCTGCTGTATATGCTGGCGATGCCGTTTGTGTTGCAGAAAGCCGCCGCCAAAACCGACTTCCGGCACATTGCCGCCTGTGCCGCCGTTGTGGCAGCAGCCGGCTATTTCACCGGCCATTTGAGTTACTACGACCGGGGGCGGATGGCCAATATCTTCGGCGCAAACAACTTCTATTACGCCAAAAGTCAGGCGATGCTCTACACCGTCAGCCAGAATGCCGACTTTATTACCGCCGGCCTGGTCGATCCCGTCTTCCTCCCCTTGGGCAATCAACAGCGTGCCGCCACGCATCTGAACGAGCCGAAATCTCAAAAAATCCTCTTTATCGTCGCCGAATCTTGGGGGCTGCCGGCCAATCCCGAACTTCAAAACGCCACTTTTGCCAAACTGCTGGCGCAAAAAGACCGTTTTTCGGTTTGGGAAAGCGGCAGTTTTCCCTTTATCGGCGCGACGGTCGAAGGCGAAATGCGCGAATTGTGCGCCTACGGCGGTTTGCGCGGGTTTGCACTGCGCCGCGCGCCCGACGAAAAATTTGCCCGCTGCCTCCCCAACCGTTTGAAACAAGAAGGTTACGCCACCTTTGCGATGCACGGCGCGGGCAGTTCGCTTTACGACCGCTTCAGCTGGTATCCGAGGGCGGGCTTTCAAGAAATCAAAACCGCCGAAAACCTGATTGGTAAAAAAACCTGCGCCATTTTCGGCGGCGTGTGCGACAGCGAGCTGTTCGGCGAAGTGTCGGCATTTTTCAAAAAACACGACAAGGGACTGTTTTACTGGATGACGCTGACCAGCCACGCCGACTATCCCGAATCCGACATTTTCAACCACAGGCTCAAATGCACCGAATACGGCCTGCCCGCCGAAACCGACCTCTGCCGCAACTTCAGCCTGCACACCCAATTCTTCGACCAACTGGCGGATTTGATCCAACGCCCCGAAATGAAAGGCGTGGAAGTCATTATCGTCGGCGACCATCCGCCGCCCGTCGGCAACCTCAATGAAACCTTCCGCTACCTCAAACAGGGGCACGTCGCCTGGCTGCACTTCAAAATCAAATAACAACAATGCCGTCTGAACGCACCAACAGCCTTCAGACGGCATTTTGCAGACAGACCGTCCCCCTCCAAGCCCACTTTTTCATCATTTCCGATAAATTGCTTTGTATAGTGGATTAACAAAAACCAGTACGGCGTTGCCTCGCCTTAGCTCAAAGAGAACGATTCTCTAAGGTGCTGAAGTACCAAGTGAATCGGTTCCGTACTATCTGTACTGTCTGCGGCTTTGTCGCCTTGTCCTGATTTTTGTTAATCCACTATATGCCATGCTCCCCGATCTGATTTATGAGCCCGAATATATTTTTTATGACAACAGCAGAGGAAAAGAAAGTTTTGTTTTACTCGGGAAGCCGTTGGAATGGAACGAAAAATACAGATTGATAGCGGTGTTGAAATATCTGCCGCAGTATGATGAGATTTTTTTGGATTCGTTCCGCTTGGCGGATGAAAAAGAAATTGTGAAAAGTAAGAAACGCTATGAAATGAAAAAAGGCTACTAAGTCGGACTGCAATCCCGACACACTCTCGCTTATGTAACGGATACCAATCCCAGTCTGAAGACTGCATAAGGTCTGCGGAGGGCAGACAAATTCACCGCTTTTTTAGTAGCCTTTTCGGGATAATATCATGATTGATGCCGAATAGGCAATATTTCTGCCGTCTTGAAACAAGGTGTTGAAATATCTGCCGCAGTATGATGGGATTTTTTTGGATTCGTTCCGCCTGGCGGATGAAAAAGAAATTGCGAAGGGGAAAGAAGTATTGAAATAGACGTTGGGCAAGGCTCGAATTCACTTGCACACGCTCTCGGACACTCTAAAGGGCAGGCTGCGGTATCGAGATTATCACCGCTTTTCCAACGTCTGTACGGAATAATACCATGATTGAAGTCAGAATAGACAATATTTAAGAATCCAAAAATCCAAAATCACAGGAAGTTATCAAAAAAACAGAAACCATCCGCCATCATTCCCGCGAAAGCGGGAATCCAAAGCCACGGGAATTTATCGGAAAAACCGAAACTTCTCCGCCGTCGTTCCCGCGAAAGTGGGAATCCAAAGCCACGGGAATTTATCGGAAATAACTGAAACGCCGCCGCCGTCGTTCCCGCGCAGGCGGGAATCTAGGTCTGTCGGTGCGGAAACTTATCGGATAAAACGGTTTCTTCAGATTTTACGTTCTGGATTCCCACTTTCGTGGGAATGACGGGATGTAGGTTCGTAGGAATGACGTGGTGCAGGTTTCCGTATGGATGGATTCGTCATTCCCGCGCAGGCGGGAATCCGGAACCGGAAACCGCAGAAATTTATCGGAAAAACCGAAACTCAAAAACAACGGAAACCGAACGGACAGGATTCCCTCCTGCACAGGAATGACGGCTCATACATCACCCCAAAAAATTGAAACCAAACAGATGGGATTCCCTCTTGCGTGAGGCTGACAGATGCCGTCTGAAAGACTTTCAGACGGCATAGGGCGTTTTCTCTTTGAATGTAAATTTGCCACAAAAAAGCCGCCTCAAATGAATACCCGGGCAGCTTTTTGTTGATATGATTCCAATCAGCGGTGTTGCGGATTGTAACGTTTTTCCAAACGCAGAAATATCCAGCCTAAGAAAGTCGTCATCAGAAGATAAATCAGGGCGACGGTATAAAGCGGTTCTTCATAAACCGAGTACCGGCCCGTAATCGTATTCTGAACATAGGCCAACTCCGCCACGGCAATGACCGATAACAGAGAGCTGTCTTTCAGCAGCGTGATGAATTCGCTCGCCAAAGGCGGCAGCATACGGCGCAATGCCTGCGGCAGAATCACATAGCGCATCGCCTGCGGATAAGTCATACCCAAAGAACGCGCCGCCTCCATCTGCCCTTTGTCTATAGACTGGATGCCCGCGCGGAAAATCTCACAGATATACGCCCCCGAGTTGGCAACCAAAGCAAGCGAACCGGCAATCAAAGGACCGTATCCGCGACGCAACTCGATTGCCGCCTCGCCGCTGACCAAAATGCCGTCTGAAGGGTGGACAAAAAACGGAAACCACACATACGCCCAAATCACAATCTGCACAAACAGCGGCGTACCCCGGAACAGCGTAACGTACAGCAGCGAAACCTTACGCAACGCCCACGCCAGCACGCGCATCGGCACACCGGCTTTTTCCAAGTGAATCAGGCGCGCCAATGCCAAAAGCAACCCCAATACCGAACCGCCCGAGGTCGCCACGACCGTCAGCCCCAGTGTCGTCAGTGCGCCATAAAGGAACATCCAGCGGTATTCGTAAATAATGTCAAAACGAAAATCCATATAGTGTCCGTATCAAAAACCGGCGAAACTGCCGCCGTTTCAAAATAATCCGCCATTTTACCGTAAAAACCGCCGCCTGAACTTTTTTATCGCGGCAGACGGCGGTTGCGCGTTTCCGCAAAAATGCCGGACGCGCGGTTTTCAGACGGCATTTGCCGTTCAAAGCCGTGCGGTGTCTTTACCAAATGCCCAACCATTCGCCCACGGAATCCATCCAATCCTTATTGCCCCCGCCGTTCCTGCCTGCCCGGCGGTACGCCCACGGCGCTTGCGGATTTTTAGCTTTCCACAATCCTTTGCGTTCCCTTTCCGCCTGAATTTGAGCGTCGGCATAGTCGGCAAAATCCGCCTTATCCTGCTGTTCTTTAGCATAACTTTTATAATGCCACGCCGCCCCATCCTGCACCTGCATCAGGTTCAAATCGGTTTTGCCGACAGAAACCTGCGCCACTTCGCGCTGATAACGGTCGGTATCAAACACGCGCACGCTGACTTTCCTGCCTTCCGCCGCCGTCCGCAGGTTGTCGCGCGAACGCGTGCCGTAAGCCTGTTTCATCTCCGGCGCATCGATATACGCCATCCGGATTTTGTGTTTCGCGCCGTCGCCGTCGATAACGTGAAGGGTATCGCCGTCATAGACTTTGGACACCGTGCCTGTGTAGCTGTGGCCAGATTTCGCCGATGCCCGTCGGCGAACGGGCGCGTCGGAACCCACGTCCCCTGCCGTGCCGAGTACGTCGAGTACGGCAACCGCCGTCCGCACCGCCTCACTGTCATATCCCGTATAACCCAACGCGCCCAAAAGCGACAGGGCGACGGGAAGCCATTTCATGATTTTTTTAATCTGCATATTTTTCAAATGTCGATGCCGTCTGAACATCTCTGAACCGGATTTCAGACGGCATCTTAACGTCAGGATTACCCTTGGCAGGGATAGATGACTTTCGCGCCCTCTTCCGTCCCCAAAATCAACACATCGGCGGCATCGCGGGCGAATATGCCGTTTTCGAGTACGCCGGTGATTTTGTTGATTTCGTCTTCCATCGTCAGCGGCTGATCGATATTCAAGCCGTGGACATCGACGATTTGGTTGCCGTAAAACGTGGTGTAGCCGATACGCAGTTCGGGCTGTCCGCCCATAGCGAGCAGTTTGCGCGAAACAAGGGAACGCGCGCTTTCGACGACTTCCACGGGCAGAGGGAATTTGCCCAAACGTGAAACATATTTGCTTTCATCCGCAATGCAGATGAATTTTTCGGATGCGCTGGCGACGATTTTTTCGTTGAGGTGCGCGCCGCCGCCGCCTTTAATCATTTGCAGGGCGTGGTTGACTTCGTCCGCACCGTCGATATAGACCGCCAACCCCGATACTTCGTTCAAAGAAACGACGGGAATATCGTACTGGGCAAGCAGTTCGCCGGATTTTTTGGAGGTCGAAACCGCGCCTTTGATTTTTTTACCGCTTTTGCCCAAGGCTTCGATGAAAAAGTTGATGGTCGAACCGGTACCGATGCCGATATATTCGTTTTCAGGTACGAATTCGACTGCCTTTTCCGCTGCAATGCGCTTGAGTTCGTCTTGTGTCGTCATATTTTTGTCCTTTGGGAAACCGTATCAACAAACAGCCGCCATCTTAACATTTTTTTGCACGTCCTGCCCGCCGCGTTCAAATGCGTACCAGCAATACCGCCGCCTGCGCCTCTATGCCCTCCATCCGCCCGAGATAGCCGAGTTTTTCGTTGGTTTTACCTTTGATGTTGACGCACGAAATGTCTATGCCCAAATCGGCGGCGATGTTGGCACGCATTTGCGGAATGTGCGGCGCGAGTTTGGGTTTCTGTGCAATCACGGTCGTATCGACATTGGCCGCCTGCCAACCCTGCGCCTGAACGCTTTGATACGCCGCACGCAAAAGGGCGCGGCTGTCCGCATCTTTGAACTCTGCGGCGGTGTCGGGGAAATGGCTGCCGATATCGCCCAAACCTGCCGCGCCGAGCAGCGCGTCGGTAATGGCGTGCAACAGCGCGTCGGCATCGGAATGTCCGAGCAGCCCTTTTTCAAATGAGATTTCAACTCCGCCGAGTATCAGCTTTCTGCCTTCGGTCAGTTGGTGGACATCGTAGCCCTGTCCGATACGGATGTTCATCATCGTTTGTGTTCCTGATGTTTTGAATTGAAGTTCAGACGGCATTGAGCAGCAGCCTGACGATGTATGCGTCCTGCGGCTGCGTCAATTTCAAATTGCGCACGTCGCCCTGTATCAGTAGCGGACGCACACCCAGTTTTTCTACGGCGGACGCTTCATCGGTAATGCCTTCCAAGTTTGCCGCAGCCAATGCGCGGTGCAGCAAACTCGCTTGAAAAAGCTGCGGCGTTTGTGCCTGCCAAAGCCCCGAACGGTCGACAGTAGCACTGATTTGTCCGCCTTCTGCGCGCTTGAGCGTATCGGCAACGGGAATTGCCAAAATTCCGCCTTCGGCAGCGTTGCCCGCCTGTTCTATCAAACGCGTCAGGGCTTCAGACGGCAGGCAGCATCGGGCGGCATCGTGTACCAGAATATTGTCATCCGCCGATGCCAAGCCGGTTTCCAACAGTTTTTCCACACCGTTGCGGACAGTTTCGGCACGTGTCCGCCCGCCGATTTTCCAGACTTCCACACCGGCAAATGCCGTCTGAAAACCATCGGCAAGGACATCTTCCGGCGATACGATGACAACCGTCATATCGATAGACGGATGATTTTGAAAAATGCAAACCGTATGCTCCAGAACCGTTTTTCCGCCGATTTCGACATATTGCTTGGGTTTGTCCGCACCGAAACGCGCCCCGATGCCGGCGGCGGGAATCAGCGCGATATTTTTGCGCTTCATGCGTTTTCCCCGCCGTTTTCAGACGGCACGGCCTCCTTGCGCCAAATACAGGACTCGCCCAAGCCGTCGAGGTATTTTTCGTGCGCCGCCAGTTCGGCCTCATCCGCCTTAACCACTTTCAGCTTGGCACTGCGTTTCATTTCGGCAGATACGACAGGTTGGGCTGCCGGTTCTTCCTTTTCGTCCTCCCCCATCAGGTCGAACTGCCGCCGCGTCATCGCCAGATAGACTTCACCCAAAAGTTCGCAGTCAATCAATGCGCCGTGCAGGACGCGCTTGCTGCGGTCGACGGAAAAACGGTTGCACAGGGCATCCAGGCTGGCTTTCTGCCCGGGGAACATTTCGCGCGCCATCGCCAGGGTATCGGTAACGGTACAGCCGAGCTCCTCGACGGTCGGCAGCCCCATCCGGCGAAACTCCATATTGAGGAAGCCCACGTCGAATTTGGCATTGTGGATAATCAGTTCCGCACCGCGCAGGAAATCGGCAATCTGCCTGCCGACCTCTGCAAACGGCGGCGCGTTTTTCTCTTCCAAAACCTGTATCGTCAAGCCGTGGACGCGTGCCGCCTCTTCGGGCATATCGCGCTCGGGGTGGACATAGAGGTGCAGGTTTTTGTCGGTCATTTGGCGGTTGACCATTTCCAAACCGGCAAACTCGACCAAACGGTCGCCGCCGTCGGCATACAGGCCGGTGGTTTCGGTATCTAGGATGATTTGGCGTGTCGTCATATCGGTGTCTTTCTTCTATCTTCGTAAATTGATTATTTTTTAAGCAATGTATTTTTCTGTTTTCATTTCAATGGGCAAACCCACTTATTCACAGTGTGTTCACAACATTGGGCAGGCGGATTGTGTATTTCGGTGCAGGCTGTTCAGACGGCATTTACCGTTTTTCCCCGATTGCCGCCGCGCCTAAAAACCGCCTTTCGCGCTTAATCAAAAATACCGCCAACGGAATATTGCCCAAGGCGACAATCAGGTACAGCAGTGAAATGCTGTCAAACAAAAACAGCAACACCGCGCTCAAAACGGCGGCGGCAACCATAAAGATGCCGTTAACGATATTGTTGGCGGCAACGGCGCAGGCGCGGAAAGTCTCGCTGCTGGCGGTTTGCAGCCAAGTATAGAGCGGAACGGAGAAGAAGCCGCCGAAAAAGCCGATCAGCATCATCACCAGCATGACGGGGTATACCCATCCTTGCGACAGGAACCAGAAAATGCCGTTCAGCCCTTCAAAACGATGACCGTGCGTCAGCCACACCAAAACCAGGCCGCAAACCGTCAAACCGAACGCACCAACCGTTACCCAAGCCAACATCAGGCGTTCCCTGCCGAACTTGGCACACAGTACCGAACCGGCGGCAATACCGATGGAAAACAAAGCAAGCATCAGGTTAAAAACATTATCGTTGCCGCCCAGATGGATTTGGGTAAAGGTCGGCAGTTGCGTGGTATAAACCGCTCCGACAAACCAAAACCACGAAATACCGATAATGGCGGTAAAAACGGGCTTGTGCCGCACCGTTTCACGAAGCAGGGATTTTGTACCCCGGACAATATTCCACTCGATTTGGGTATCGGCAGCCTTGGCAGGTACGGACGGCATAAGCAGGCTGCTAACCGTGCCTCCGACGGCGACCAGCAAAACCAGTATCCCGACAATACAAGGCGGCGTACCTGCCACCGCAGTCCCCAGTATCTGACCGAACAGGATGGCGACAAACGTACCGGATTCAATCAGGCTGTTGCCCATCATCAGCTCGTTGTCGTCGAGATAATCGGGCAGGATGGCGTATTTCAGCGGGCCGAACAGCGTCGATTGCGCGCCCATGCAAAACAAACAGAGCAAGAGTAGCGGGGCAGACCGGATATAAAACCCGTATGCCGCCACCGCCATAATGATGATTTCCAGCACCTTGACCCAACGTGCCAAAACGGCCTTGTCGAATTTGTTGCCCAACTGCCCCGACAGCGCGGAAAACAGGAAATACGGCAAAATAAACAGCAGCGCGCCCAAGTTCAACATCTGTCCGGCAGGCAGGAAGCCGTTTTGCCCCAAACCGTAAAACCCGATCATCACAAACAGCGCGGTTTTGAACACATTGTCGTTGAACGCGCCGAGAAACTGCGTAGCGAAAAGCGGGGCGAAACGGCGGCTTTTGCACAATCCCCGGACACCCTGCTCAGCGTTCATCTTTTTCCTCTTTCTTTTCAATCAGCTTACTTGTCGAATCATCATCCATCAAAATGCGGTGCGCCGGCCCTTCCAAATCGTCAAACTGTCCGTTTTTACCCGACCACCAGAAAAACCAGCCGATGACAAACGCCAAAATGATGCTGATGGGCACCAATATAAACATACTTTCCATTACACCGCTCCGGTCAGGTCGGTCAGAATAAAAGTCTGCCCCGACACGTTCAAATACTCATTGCGTAAAGTCCCTACGGCCGCTTCGTCAAAAAACAGCTCGATACGGTCTTTGACGACACGCCAATATTGGGGAATTTCCGTCTGGGCAAACGGCGACAGGACATGGTTGCCCGCCCCATCTTCCAATTTAACGGCAAAACGCCCGCTCTGCGGCCGCGCCTCCGACTCATCGTCGGCAAGCAGGATGAAAAAGCCTATATGCTGTCCCGATTGGGTATGGATACTGAAATAATGCATAAATCCCCCATCCGCCTTTTTCAGACGGCATCAACTAAAAACAGGGCGAATGTACCAGCTTGAATGGGAAAAATGCAAAGAATCCTCTCCGCAACCTCGAAAAACACCGGCAAACCGCATATTTTCCCTTCCCCGTCAAAATACCCGACTTCCGCCATTTTCACGCAAACGCCCGATTAAGCCAAGCAGCCGCAACGGTTTTTTGATAAAATAGTGCGTTTTTATTCATCAACCGTTTCAGACGGTCCCACTACTTTCCCACCAAGGAAGGCAAAACGGATTCGGCACGGGCTTGGTTAGTATCCGGGACCGATTCCGATGCCGTCTGAAACTTTCCGGAGTAAGAAAATGTCCCAAAAATTAATCTTGGTTTTGAACTGCGGCAGCTCGTCCCTCAAAGGCGCGGTCCTGGATAACGGCAGCGGCGAAGTCCTGCTGAGCTGCCTTGCCGAAAAACTTAACCTGCCCGATGCCTACATTACATTCAAAGTAAACGGCGAAAAACACAAAGTCGATCTGTCCGCACACCCCGACCACACCGGCGCGGTCGAAGCCCTGATGGAAGAACTCAAAGCCCACGGCCTCGACAGCCGCATCGGCGCCATCGGCCACCGCGTCGTCAGCGGCGGCGAACTGTACAGCGAATCCATCCTCGTTGACGACGAAGTCATTGCCGGCATCGAAAAATGCATCCCGCTCGCCCCTCTGCACAACCCCGCCCACCTCTTGGGTCTGCGTGCCGCACAAAGCATTTTCAAAGGCCTGCCCAACGTCGTCGTTTTCGACACTGCCTTCCACCAAACCATGCCGGAACACGCCTACAAATACGCCATTCCGCAAGAATACTATGAAAAATACGGCCTGCGCCGCTACGGCGCGCACGGTACCAGCTACCGCTTCGTCGCCGACGAAACCGCGCGCTTCCTCGGCAAAGACAAAAAAGACCTGCGTATGGTTATTGCCCACTTGGGCAACGGCGCGTCCATCACCGCCGTCGCCAACGGCGAATCACGCGACACCAGTATGGGCCTGACCCCGCTGGAAGGGCTGGTAATGGGTACGCGCAGCGGCGACATCGATCCTTCCGTATTCGGCTTCCTCGCCGAAAACGCCAATATGACCATCGCCCAAATCACCGAAATGCTGAACAAAAAATCCGGCCTGCTCGGCATTTCCGGCCTGTCCAACGACTGCCGCACCATTGAAGAAGAAGCCGCCAAGGGGCATAAAGGTGCGAAATTGGCCTTGGATATGTTTATCTACCGCCTTGCCAAATACATCGGTAGTATGGCGGTTGCCGCAGGCGGCTTGGACGCACTGGTCTTTACCGGCGGCATCGGCGAAAACTCCGACATCATCCGCGAACGCGTGATCGGCTACTTGGGCTTCCTCGGTCTGAACATCGACCAAGAAGCCAACCTGAAAGCCCGCTTCGGCAACGCCGGCGTGATTACCACTGCCGACAGCAAAGCCGTTGCCGTGGTCATTCCGACTAACGAAGAGCTGATGATTGCCCACGATACCGCCCGTTTGAGCGGCTTGTAAGGTTTTATCCTCACGCGAACTGCCTCCGGAAACGGAGGCAGTTTTTTTCTGCCCCCTGCGTCCGAACGATACGGCACTTTACGCCGCCGAGGCATTACGTTTGCCAGCACACATTCCTGCCGGATGACTGACTATTTTTTAATCAGTCTATTATTCTCTATAAAATACATATTCTTAAAACATTTACCCACAAAAGATACACACACCGGCAAACACCGGCTGTGTTTATCTTTTCTTATGCCTATTTTTTAATCATTGTATTTTTATCTTTTAATTTCAATAATCAAACCGACTTATACACATAGTTTTCACATCTTTGGACTGCTTCCGTGTGTATAGCGGATATTGCCGTTTTCCTTTCTGACAAAAATGCCGTCTGAACATTCAGACGGCATTTGAAACATCGGAATCAGCGGTTCTGCTCATACCACTCGATAAACTTGTCTGCCTTGACAAAACCCAGCAGCGGCTCGCTGCGGCTGCCGTCGGCTCGGACGACAAACACGCCCGGCGGCCCGAACAGACCGTATTCTTTCAACAACGCCTGATGCTCCGGCGTGTTGGCGGTTACGTCGATTTGGAAAAAGCGTTCCATATCGACCGCCTGATGCACTTCCGGCTGATTGAGCGTGTAAGCCGCCATTTCTTTGCAGGAAATGCACCAGTCGGCATAAAAATCCAAAACGACGGGTTTGTCGGGATGTTCTTTCAACGCCGTATCCATCGCCGCCTTCAGCGCGGCAGTATCGGCAAACATTTTGCCGTGTTCCGAAGATTTGCCTGCTTTGGCCGGCGGATTGAGGGTCAGGAAATGGTGCAGCGCGGTCGTTTTGCCGTTTGCGCCCTGCCAGCCGAACCACGCGCCGCCTATCAGCAATATGCTGCCCAATGCGAATGCCACAGCTTTCGGACGGCGTTTCTGCCTGCGTCCGTTGACCAGCAGCATACAGGCAGGAACCAGCATCAGCAGCGTGTACAGCGCGACGACGAGATAATAGGGCAAGTGCGGTGTGGCAAGGTAAACGGCGACGGCTAGCAGGATGAAGCCGAATGCGTATTTGACGGCATTCATCCAATCGCCCGCCTTAGGCAGGATATGCCCGCCGAACGTGCCGATGGCAATCAGCGGAACGCCGGTGCCCAACGCCAAAGTGTAAAGTGCCAAACCGCCCAAAACCGCATCGCCCGTCTGACCGATGTAGCCCAAAGCAAATGCCAGCGGCGGGGCGACGCACGGCCCGACAATCAGCGCGGACAGAATGCCCATAATAAAGACGGAAACGATTTTACCGCCTGAAAGTTTGCTGCTCTGGTTTTGGAAATACGACTGCACGGCGTTGGGAAGCTGGATGTTGAACAGCCCGAACATAGACAGTGCCAAGACGACCATCAAAGCCGATGCCGCCAACACGACCCAAGCCTGCTGCAACCATACGGTCAGCAACGCGCCCGTCAGTCCGGCAACAATGCCGACCAGCGTATAAGTCAGAGCCAAACCCTGAACATAAACGACGGACAGCACAAACGCCCGCGCCTTGCCTGCCTTTTTGTCGCCGACCACGATACTGGAAACAATCGGCAGCAGGGGATACATACAGGCGGTAAAACTCAGACCCAAACCGGCGAGAAAAAACGCCAACAGGTTGGCGTTGAGCGTATCCCAAGACAGCTTGAAACGGCTGTCGCCGCCCTCGTCCCCCTTCGGGGGCTGCAACGCCCCGCTGCCGTTTTGAGAGGAAGGCTGCAAAAAGCGGTCTTTGGCGGATGCCGGTTCGTCGGTTTGCGGATGGTAAGTGCCGTTGCCGGAAATATCAAACTCGGTATCCACGGGCGGATAGCACACGCCGGCTTCGGCACAGCCCTGATAGGTCAAAACCAATTTATACGGTTCGCCGACAGCCTTTGCATAAGGAAAAGCAACCTGCGCTTCGTGATGGTAAACCGTCTGCCTGCCGAAAAACTCGTCTTCCTTCTCTTCACCCTTGCTGAAAGAAGGCTGTCCCAACAAATCCGCCGGATCGGTCTTGCCGACGATTTTCGCCTGATACATATAGTATCCGTCGGCAATCTTGAAACGGACGTTCACACCGTCGTCGGCAACGGCAAGCTCCGGCACGAATGCCTTTTCCGGCGGCAGCAGTTCGTTCGCATCCAGCGCGAAAGCCCGTCCGCACAACATCAAAAATACGGCGAACAGGCAAATCAGTTTTTTCATAATCGAATCCGTTTCAGACAAATAATTTGTCCACATTATAAAAGGTAAGGTTGACGGTAAGATTTAATTTATGTAAAACCCCCATTGTCCCAGCCTATACGCATTTTTGCCGAACACATTATGTACGATGTAAACACCCACGATGTCCGCCGCTTTTTCGCCCGCGTGTGGCAGCAGCGGCTCAATCCGCTGCAACTGAGCGCACTGGAACAGAAAGCCCTCCGCATTGTCGAAGCCCATCCCGAATACCACCGCTATCTCGAACGCATCGAAGACCATCTGGACACCGACTGGCTGCCCGAAAACGGCGAAAGCAACCCCTTCTTGCATATGTCGCTGCATCTGTCCGTCCAAGAACAGGCGGGCATAGACCAGCCGCACGGCATACGCGCCATCCACGACACCTTGTGCGCCAAACGCGGCTGGCTGGAAGCCGAACACGAAATGATGGAGGCACTGGCGGAAACACTGTGGACGGCGCAACGCTACGGCACCGGTTTGGATGTCAATTTCTACATGACACGACTGCGCAAACTCATCGGCTTGGGTGCAGAAGATCAAGCCAGGTTGAACCCGCATGAAATCGCCTGACCATACCAACCGCCTGCAAAATGCCGTCTGAAGCGGAACAACCCCTTTCAGACGGCATTCATTTCCCCCAATCATTTCCACAACGCGCGTTTCAGCATAATCAACCAATCCTTCTTATCCAAAACGGGGCGTTGTGCAAACACATCGTATCGGCACGCGTCCAGTTTCTGCAAAATCAACTGCGCCCCCAACACAATCATACGGAGTTCCAAACCGATACGCCCTTTCAATTCGCGCGCCAAAGGAGAACCCGCCTTCAGCATACGGAATGCGCGTCGGCACTCATACGCCATCAGCCGCTGAAACGCCGCATCCGCCCGTCCTGCCGCGATCTGTTCCTCAGAAACACCGAATTTCAACAAATCGTCCTGCGGAATATAAACCCTGCCCTTTTGCCAATCCACAGCCACATCCTGCCAAAAATTCACCAGTTGCAAAGCCGTACAGATACCGTCGCTTTGCGCCACGCACACCGCATCCGTTTTCCCGTACAAAGCCAGCATAATGCGTCCGACAGGGTTGGCGGAACGCCGGCAATAATCGACCAGCTCGCCGAAATGCGCGTACCGCGTTTTGACCACATCCTGCGAAAACGCCGAAAGCAAATCATAAAACGGCTGCAAATCCAAACCGAACGGCACAACCGCCTCGGCATCCAATCGTGCAATCAAAGGATGCGCCGACCGGTCGCCCGATGCCAACACGTCCAACTCGCGCCGCAAACCCTCCAACCCCGCCAACCTGGCTTCAGACGGCATACTGCCCTCGTCCGCCATATCGTCCGCCGTCCGTGCAAACGCATACACCGCATGAACCGGCTTCCTCAACCTGCGCGGCAAAATCAGCGAACCGACGGGAAAATTTTCATAATGCCCAACCGACATACCTTCTCCATCCATCAAACAAAATGCCGTCTGAAATGGAACAAACCCTTTTCAGACGGCATCAGATACCTCCAAGCTGCCGACAATCAGTGGTGGTGATGACCGTGCGGGCCATGGACATGTCCGTGTGCGATTTCCTCATCAGATGCATCGCGCACACTTTCAACCGTAGCCTTAAAACGGATTTTCATGCCTGCCAAAGGATGGTTGCCGTCCACCACCGCCTTGCCGTCGACAACATCGGTTACACGATAGACGACAACATCGCCGGTTTCAGGATCGTCGGCTTCAAACATCATGCCGACTTCGACTTCAACAGGGAACACGCCCACATCTTCAATACGGACCAACTCCGGATCCTGCTCGCCGAACGCATCGTCGGGCGACAGCGCCACATCGACCGTATCGCCGGCATCCTTACCGTGCAACGCCTCTTCCACCAAAGGGAAAATGCCGTCGTAACCGCCGTGCAGATACGCAATCGGCTCTTCGGTTTTGTCCAAAAGCTGATTGTTGGCATCATACATCTCATAATGCAGCGAAACCACGGAATTCTTCACGATAGCCATATTTGTCCTTTCAGGAACAGCAGATTGATTACAGGCGCATTCTAACACAACCGCCGCGCCGGCCGATTACCGTTAACCTGTTCATAAACTGTACGGCACATATTTCAATGTAAATTTTTGTTATTTTATTATGGTGTAACTTTTTTACAACATTCTTAAAAACCATTCCGACCTGTCTGCCGACTTTCCCAATCCGCCTTAATAAATCATACAAGATACTGAATTATATTAATCTCTATAATATTCATCCCTATCGAATTTTTAACAGTAAAACCGTTTTACAGGATTTATCAATCCGCCCGCCAGAAAACTTTTCATTCAAACCTTTTTTCCCATCTGTACGACATTGCAATCCCTTATTCCATGGTGCATAATTACGCAAAATTCAGCAATGAATTTCCAACCCAGTTTGTAGTATGGTCGACAAAGACCTATTTGTTTCAATAATTTAAATTGATTTTAAAGGTTACTAAAATGAAAAAATCCCTGTTTGCCGCTGCTTTGTTGTCTTTGGCTTTGGCTGCCTGCGGCGGTGAAAAAGCTGCTGAAGCTCCTGCTGCCGAAGTCCCTGCATCCGAAGCAGCCGCTTCTGAAGCTCCTGCTTCCGAAGCTCCTGCCGCTGAAGCTGCCGCTTCTGAAGCTCCTGCCGCTGAAGCTCCTGCTGCCGAAGCTGCCGCTTCTGAGGCTCCTGCTGCTGAAGCTCCTGCTTCCGAAGCTGCAAAATAAGCATTTTCCGCTTGCAAAAAAGCAGGATACGTTCAGTATCCTGCTTTTTTGATTTTTCAGACGGCATCAGATTCCCTTCCTCAATCTCCTCCCTACCCTTCCGACAAACATGCCTGACCTTCATACCGAATTTTCCCGACTCCTGCCGGCAGATGAAATTGCCGAACCTTCTCCGACGCTTTTAAAAGACCAGCGCAACCGCTTTACGTCTGCACCAGACATCATTTTGCAGCCGCGCAGCGTTGAAAGCGTGCAAACCATTATGCGTTTTTGTTACGAACACCGCATTCCGGTTACGCCGCAAGGCGGCAATACCGGTTTGTGCGGCGCGGCAGTATCGGAAAACGGCGTATTGCTGAACCTTTCCAAACTCAACCGCATCCGCAGCATCAATTTGTCAGACAACTGCATAACCGTCGAAGCAGGTTCCGTACTCCAAACCGTCCAACAGGCAGCCGAAGCCTCAAACAGGCTGTTTCCACTCAGTCTCGCCAGCGAAGGCTCGTGCCAAATCGGCGGCAACATCGCCTGTAACGCCGGCGGATTGAACGTATTACGCTACGGCACAATGCGCGATTTGGTCATCGGACTGGAAATTGTCCTGCCAAACGGCGAACTGATTTCCCATCTTCACCCGCTACACAAAAACACCACGGGTTACGATTTGCGCCATCTGTTTATCGGCAGCGAAGGCACACTGGGCATCATCACTACCGCCACGCTCAAGCTTTTTGCCCGTCCCTCGGACAAGGCAACGGCATGGGTCGGCATTCCCGACATCGAATCCGCCGTCCGCCTGCTGACCGAAACCCAAGCTCACTTTGCCGAACGCCTATGCAGTTTTGAACTGGTCGGCCGTTTTGCCGCCGAGTTGTCTTCCGAATTCAGCAAACTCCCCCTGCCGACACATTCAGAATGGCATATTTTACTTGAGTTGACCGACTCTCTGCCAAACGGTAACCTTGACGGACAACTTGCCGAGTTCCTGTACGAAAAAGGCTTTACCGACAGCGTATTGGCACAAAGCGAACAAGAACGTATCAATATGTGGGCGTTGCGCGAAAACATCTCCGCATCGCAACGCAAACTGGGAACCAGCATCAAACACGATATTGCCGTCCCTATCGGGCGCGTTGCCGACTTTGTCCGCCGGTGCGCCAAAGATTTGGAACAGAATTTCAAAGGCATACAAATCGTCTGCTTCGGACATCTGGGCGACGGCAGCCTGCACTACAATACTTTCCTGCCCGAAATCCTCAGCAATGAAGTCTATCGTTACGAAAACGACATCAACAGCACAGTCTATTGCAACGTTCTTGCCTGCAATGGTACAGTTGCCGCAGAACACGGCATAGGTATCATCAAAAAACAGTGGCTGGACAAAGTACGCACACCTGCCGAAATTGCCCTGATGAAAAGCATCAAACAACACCTTGATCCATATAACATCATGAACCCGGACAAACTTCTTTCATAAATAACTGATTCAAAATGAAATTATAGGAAATATCATGGGAATGACAGCAACCTATCAACTGGTCGATAATGAAAAACTGGCTTTGCTTAAAAACACCGATACCGAATGGCAAGAATTGTTTGAAGAACTGGAAGATTTAGAGGATGAGGCTGCCGTCTGCCTCGACATCGATAAAATGTGGGATGTTTTGCATTTTGTACTGACCGGAACAAGTGCAGAAAATCCCTTAAAGGGCAATCTGTTATCCGAATCAATCGTCGGAACGGCACCCATTTCGGACGGCGACGGATACGCCGCTTATATCGAATCCGCCCAAATCCATGAAATCATCTCAGCTTTGGAAGGCTTCGACATAAAAAGCGCAATGGAGCATTTCAGTATGCAGGTGTGCAAAGAGCATCATATCTACCCCGACATTTGGGATTATGAAGATGAAATTGATGATATAAAAGAAGAAATTACCGACTACTTTTACAAAATCGGCAATTTTTACAAAACCGCCCGGCATTCAAATAGCAATGTGCTGGTCAGCATTTACTAAACATATTTCAAACATCACGGAAACTTTAATGAAGACAAAGTACGGAATCGCACTCAAGGAAACCTAGGTATTTCAACCTGGGAGACCATCATGAGTAAAAGTTACAGAAAACACCCCTTTTCCCCTATAACCACGGCAGTCAGCGAAAAACAGGACAAACGTCTTGCCAACCGGAAATTACGGAGAATAGCGCGCGAATGTCTGAAACAAGGAAAAGAACCACCCCACCATATCAGGGCAGTCAGCAACGTTTACGATTTCGCCAAAGACAGGCATTTCCGTTTTTCCGCTTCCCGTCATCCGCATCTTTTACGCAAATAGAAAACAGTGCAACCGCCCTGTTTTTCCGTTTCGTATTTCAACACCATTGTCCAAACAACCGTCAGACGGCATTGTTCAAATGCCGTCTGAAACCGCATCCCCCATCAGCGCGTATGCTTAATCAACCGCTGTTTTTCACGTTTCCAGTCGGCTTCCTTCATACTCTGTCGTTTATCGTGCTGTTTCTTACCTTTTGCCAAACCGATTTCCATCTTGATTTTTCCGCGCAAAAAATGCAAATCCAGCGGCACGATAGTGTAACCTGCACGTTCGGTTTTGCCGATTAATTTGTTGATTTCCGACTGTTTTAACAAGAGCTTGCGCGGGCGTGTGGCATCAGGTTTGATGTGTGTCGAGGCTGTGGGCAACGCGGTAATATGGCAGCCGACCAGATAAAACGCATCTTTTTTCCAATAGATATAACTCTCTTTAAGCTGTACGCGCGCGGCGCGGATTGCTTTGACTTCCCAGCCTTCCAAGACCAAACCGGCTTCAATCCTATCTTCAATGAAAAAATCGTGAAATGCTTTTTTATTGTTCGCAATAGCCATAAACATCCTATCAATATCCGCCGTCAGACGGCATAAATCCGAAAACAGAACCCATCATACCGCCTCTTCAACCGCCTGCACAATCTTCTCTGGATACAGCCTGTTGAGGCAGTCGGTATGCCCCAACGGACATTCACGTTTGAAACAGGGCGAACATTCCAAGTGTAGGCTGACGATTTTCGCCCTGTCGCTCAAAGGCGGCGTATGCGTCGGGCTGGAAGAACCGTAAACCGCCACCACCTTTCTGCCCAAAGCTGCCGCCAAGTGCATCAGCCCGCTGTCGTTGCACACGACCGTGTCCGCCAACGACAGCAAATCCATTGCCTGCGACAAATCGGTTTTACCGCATAAATTCACACATATGCCGTCTGAAAGGCGGTTGATTTCCTCGGCAATTTCATCATCTTTTTGCGAACCGAACAGCCAAACCTGCCAACCCGCCGCCGAATAATGTTTGCCCAACTCGGCAAAATGCTTTGTCGGCCAACGCTTTGCCGGCCCGAATTCCGCACCCGGACAAAAAGCCAGAACAGGCTTTCCAAGATTCAAACCGAAAGTTTCGACAGAAATTTCCCGCCGCCGTTCATCAATGGAAAACTCGGGGAATCCCGAATGCCCGTCAAAATCTTCCTGACTCGGATGCGCGAGAGCCGTATATCTGTCCACCATCAAAGGCAGACGTTCCTTATCCAGCCTGCGTATATCGTTCAATAGAAAATAACGGCTTTCGCCGACATAACCCGTTCTTTTTCCGATGCCCGTTGCCAGCGCGATGACTGCCGATTTCAAAGAACCCGGCAACACGATAACCTGATCGTATCCGCGCCGCCCCAAATTCCTGCCGACCCGCCAGCGGCGTTTCAACTCCAATGCACCGTGTCCGAACGGATTTTCAAGAATCTCATTCACTTCAGGCATACGCTCGAACACCGCCATCGACCACTTCGGCGCGAACACATCAATCGTGCAACCGGGATGAAGTTCCTTCAAACGGCGGAACAAGGGCTGGGTCATCACGCAGTCGCCTATCCAACTGGGAGAAATAATCAGGATTTTGATGGACATAACAAGAAACCGAAATCAGACAGGCGGAATTTTACCGCGAAACCGTTGGAAAACCTATCTCGCCGCATTCCGAACGCCGTACGTGCAAATATGAAAAAGCCCGAACATTCAAGTTCGGGCTTCAAAATTCTGGCTCCCCGACCTGGGCTCGAACCAGGGACCTGCGGATTAACAGTCCGTCGCTCTACCGACTGAGCTATCGGGGAATGGGGCGTATTATAGCGTCCGGAAAAAATGTGTCAATCCTTAATTTTGTCCAAACGGGTAACAAAACTACAAATATATGAATGGAAAAGACATTTAACCAAATATGCCGTCTGAACGGGAAAACCGGCTTCAGACGGCATATTGGTTCAAATCAAACAATATGGAAGAAACTGCCGTTGCACGCAATTACAGCCGTCATCATTCCGTATTTATATTAAGATTACGCCTTGAGATTACGGACAACAGACAGGACGACAAGATGGATACCGTATCGGAACAGCAGGCCTCTGCTTTAGGCATCAGCTTGGGGTTTCACGACATTAACGGCGTATATCGCGCCACACCGCCCGAGGTATGGGAAACGATAGCCGACACCTTGCAGAAAGACAGTGTTTCAGACGGCATTTATCTCGACACGCTGGCAGCCCGCGAACACGGATGCGAAAATCTGACCCTGCCGTCTGCATGGTCGGACGAAACGGAAACCGTTTTGGAAGATGAAAACGGCACACATCGGGTTTTACCCCTCAACCGCGACGACCACGGCACATACCGGCTTGCCCTGCCCGACCTCCCTTGCGGCTACTACACCCTTTCGTGCGCTGCCGGAAAAATCCGTCTGATTGTCGCACCGCAATCGGTTTACCGGCCGCCCGAACCAAACGGCGGCGCAAGAATGAACGGGTTGACGGTGCATCTGTACAGCCTGCGTTCGCACCGCAACTGGGGCATAGGCGACTTTACCGATTTGCAGAACCTGATGGCTTATGCGGCAGAGAAAAAGCTGGATTTCGTCGGCATCAATCCGCTGCACGCGCTTTTCAGTGCCAAGCCCGCCTTTGCCAGCCCGTACAGCCCGTCTTCCCGCGAATGGCTCAATCCGATTTATCTCGATGTGGAAAAAGTCGGGGCGTTTTCCTACAGCGAAACCCTGAAAAACCGTTTTGCCCAAGAAAAAATGCAGCGGCGCATTGCCGCACTGCGGATTACTGATACCGTAACCTACACGGCGGTTTGGGCGTTCAAACGCGAAGCTCTTCAGGCGGCATTCCAAGCATTTGAAACCGAACCGTGCGAAGCCGCCCAAAAGGAACGTGCGGCTTTTGCCGCATTTGCGGAAGAAAAAGGAGCGGCACTGTCGGGATTCGGGCTGTTTGAAGCCCTCGACCAATATTACGGCGGCTGCAACGGCATAGGCTGGCAATCCTGGTCTGCCGAGTTTCACGACCCCGACGGCGAAGCCGTCAAAAACTTTGCCGCCAACTACGGACACGACATCCGTTTTCATATGTGGCTGCAATGGCTTTGCGCGGAACAATGGTACAAAGTGCAGGAAACGGCGGTCAGACTCGGCATCAAGTTGGGGATTTACGGCGATTTGGCGGTCGGCGTGGCGCGCGGCGGCGCGGACACTTGGTTAAACCACCAAGATTATTGTATGGATATGTCTGTCGGCGCACCGCCCGATCCTTTGTGCCCGACGGGGCAAAACTGGGATTTGCCGCCGCTCAATCCGATAATGCTGAAGCACACGGGCTATGAGAAGTTCGTCCGCCTTTTGCGTGAAAATATGCGGCTTTACGGCATCTTGCGCATCGATCATGTGATGGCTTTGTGCCGCCTGTGGTGGGTTGCGGGCAAGACGGCGGACTTTGGCGCGTATGTGCATTACGACGCAGATGTGATGTTTGCCATCCTAGCTTTGGAAAGCCGGCGGAATCGATGCGTGGTCATTGGCGAGGATTTGGGGACAGTACCAGACCAAGCGCGTTATTTGCTGAACCGTTATCAGGTGTTTTCTTATAAGGTCGTGTATTTCAGCAAAGGCAGGCACGGTTTTGAATTGCCCGATGAATATCCCGAACAGGCGATTACGGTCGTCAGCACGCACGATGTCGCGCCTTTGGCGGGTTATTGGACGGGCAAGGATTTGGAAACCATGTTCCGCCTGGGCACGATTCCCGATGCGGAAACTTTTCAGACGGCATTGGAAGCGCGCGAACACGACAAGGCAGACCTGTTCGACAAACTTAAACAATGCGGCTGTTTGGACAAAGACAGTACAATGCCGTCTGAAATGACGGAAGGGCTGATGTCCGCCATCCACAAATACGCCGCGATGAGCCGCAGCAGGCTGTATGCGGTGCAACTGGAAAATCTGCTGGGCGTGGGCGACAACCTGAATGTGCCGGGCGTTGCCGAGGGTTATCCCAACTGGGCGCGCAAAATGCCTCTTGCACTGGAAGACTTTGCAGATTGCCGAACCATGACCGCCCAACTTGCCATGATTGACGGAGTCCGTATGAAAAAGAACTGCCCAACCCTTTCCTACCGCCAACCCGACCAAGCCGAACGCGACACGGTCGACAGCCTGTTTTTTGCGACCCACGGCGACGTATTCGCCTATTTGGGACGGCACCGCCTTGCCGAAGGCGGCGAAGTCGTGCGCGTTTTGATTCCCGACGCTTCGGCAGTAGATATTGTCGACCGTGAAAGCGGCGGACTGATTGTGCCGTCTGAAAAAATCGATGAGCGCGGATTCTTTGTCGCCGTACTGCCCGGTGATGCGCCCGATTACGCGCTGAACGTCTATTACGGCGGAAACGGCAACCCCGTGCGCGAAGAAGACCCCTACCGCTTCCCGTCGGCATTGGAAGAAATGGATTCTTGGCTGTTGGCGGAAGGCAGACACCTGCGCCCTTATGAAACTTTGGGCGCGCATTTTGCCGAGTTGGACGGCGTGAAGGGCGTACGTTTTGCCGTATGGGCGCCAAATGCGCAACGCGTGTCCGTTATCGGTGAGTTCAATAACTGGGACGGCCGCCGCCATGTGATGCGTTTCCATCGCGACAACGGCATTTGGGACATCTTTATTCCTGCCGTCAAACCCAATGCCCTCTACAAATTTGAAATCCGCGATGCCAACGGCGATGTGCGGCAAAAAGCCGACCCGTATGCCTTCGGTGCGGAGTTGCGTCCGAATACCGCGTCTGTCGTGCGCGGTTTGCCGGAAAAAGTCGAAGCCCCCGGCTTCCGCGCCCGCGCCAACGCCGTTGACGCGCCTATCAGCATTTATGAAGTGCATTTGGGTTCGTGGAAACGCAATCCCGAAAACAACTTCTGGCTGACTTACGAAGAGCTTGCCAAAGAATTGGTCGCCTACGTCAAAGACATGGGCTTTACCCATATCGAACTCTTGCCCGTCTCCGAATACCCGTTTGACGGCTCGTGGGGCTATCAGGCGACCGGATTGTATGCACCGACCAGCCGTTTCGGTTCGCCCGACGAATTGCGCGCCCTGATTAAAGCCGCCCACGACGAAGGCATCGGTGTCATCCTCGACTGGGTGGTCGGACACTTCCCCACCGACGACCACGGGCTTGCCAAATTCGACGGCACGGCATTGTACGAACACGCCGACCCCCGCGAAGGTTTCCACCAAGACTGGAACACCTTGATTTACAACTTCGGCAGAAACGAAGTGAAAAACTTCCTGCAAGGCAACGCCCTGTATTGGATAGAACGCTTCGGCTTCGACGGCATCCGCGTGGACGCGGTGGCTTCGATGATTTACCGCAACTACTCGCGCAAAGACGGCGAGTGGATTCCGAACCAATACGGCGGCCATGAAAACCTCGAAGCCATCGCTTTCCTGCGCGATACCAACACCATGTTGAAAAAGGAAGTTCCGGCTGCGACGGAAATTGCTGAAGAATCCACCTCGTTCGCCAACGTAACCCGTCAAGAAGGTTTGAACTTCAGCTTCAAATGGAATATGGGCTGGATGAACGACACCCTGCGCTACATGATGGAAGACCCCATCAACCGCAAATACCACCACAATAAAATGACCTTCGGCATGATGTACCAGTACAGCGAAAACTTCGTCCTGCCGCTTTCACACGATGAAGTCGTACACGGCAAACGCTCGCTGCTCGGACGGATGCCCGGCGACTGTTGGCAGCAATTCGCCAACCTGCGCGCCTACTACGGCTTTATGTACGGCTTCCCCGGCAAAAAACTCTTGTTTATGGGCAACGAGTTCGCGCAAGGTAGAGAGTGGAACTACAACGAAGGACTGGATTGGTTTTTACTCGAACAAGAAGGCGGCCGGCACAAAGGCGTACAAGACTTCGTGCGCGATTTGAACCGCATCTATAAAGACACCGCGCCGCTTTACCAATTAGACCAATGGCCGGAAGGCTTCGAGTGGCTGGTTGCCGACGACGGCGACAACTCCGTATTCGTCTTCGAGCGACGCGACCGCGAAGGCAACCGCGTTATCGTGATCAGCAACTTCACGCCTGTGGTGCGCGAAGGCTACCGCTTCGGCGTAAATTCTGCCGGCGGATACCGCGAAATCCTCAATTCAGACGGTCTGCATTACAAAGGCAGCGGCGTTTCTGCCGGCGCGACGTTGGAAACGGAAGAAGTTTGGTCGCACGGCAAACCAAATTCCCTGTCCGTAACCGTACCGCCGTTGGCAACCGTGTATCTGTATCAGGCGGCACAAAGCCAAACCGGGGCGGAAAAAACCTCCGATGCCGTCTGAAAGGCGGACGGGGCTTGAACCCCTCAAGCCCCGTTGTCCGCCGCTCCCGTCAAAACAATGCCGTCTGAACTTCGCCGCGTTCCCAAGCCAGTAAAAACTGTTTGCGGTTCAACCCGCCTGCGTAGCCGGTCAGTTTGCCGTCGCTGCCGATGACGCGGTGGCAGGGAATCAGAATGGACACTTTGTTCTGCCCGTTGGCGGCGGCAACGGCGCGGACGGCTTTGGGGTTGCCCAAACGCTGCGCCTGCTCCTTATAACTGCGCGTTTCGCCGTAAGGAATCGCCAAAAGTGCGTCCCACGCCTGTTTTTGGAACTCAGTACCAATCTGCTCCAAGGGCGTGGCAAAAGTTTTCAGACGGCATTGGAAATACAAGTCCAATTCCTGCCGCAAAAGTTGCGTCCGCTCATCCTCCCGAAACACAAACCGTCCGCGCAAGGCTTTTTGGACGGCGGCAATTTCCTGTTCCAAATGCTTCTGTCCGACAAACTCCAGCAGACACAAACCCCTGCTACCGAACACCGCCAGCATCTCGCCCAAAGGCGTGGCAATGGCGGCACACACCAGCTCGTTAAAACTGTCGGGATAACGTGCTTCCAACAGACGGATGGCGCGGCGGATGCGGACATATTCTTCGGGCGTGCAGCCGATACGGTCGATAAAATCCTGTTCGAACTGCTTGGCTTCGTGTTCCGTCAGATTGGGATACGGCATGACTTCACACTCAAAAACTTGGGTTTCGAGCCGATGGCGGATTTCATCCCATTTTGACGGCAGACTGTTTAAGGAAGGCAGGGTAATCATTCGTTTGCTCCGTATCCCTATCATAGATTTGACGGCGAAATCCCCGATTTCCGCCATTCCCGCACGCCGGTGCAGGAACAGGCTGCGGCGGAAACCTTGAGGGTCGGGTTGCGGCAATGCCTAAATATGCGATATT
Organism: Neisseria sp. Marseille-Q1983; assembly: GCF_018224585.1. Taxonomy (NCBI): domain Bacteria; kingdom Pseudomonadati; phylum Pseudomonadota; class Betaproteobacteria; order Neisseriales; family Neisseriaceae; genus Neisseria; species Neisseria sp. Marseille-Q1983. Next base: position 73,204 of record NZ_JAGTUI010000002.1, on the reverse strand, counting down.
TCCAAAGCATCAGGGAAAGGAATGTTTCAACACACAGGACGACACATAAAGCGTCGCCCTATGAAAAATTTCAGACGGCCTTCAAAGGGTCGTCTGAAACCACGATTTTTGCATTTGCGCATTTCGGCACATCATCCAACCGTTTCGGCACATTCCTGCCGCCGTTGACAGCCTATAATGAATCCACTTATTCATCAAGCAAAGGAACCGTCTATGCAAACCCGCATCCTCTCCGCAGTACTGCTGGCTTTTTCAACCGCTGCCTTTGCCGGGGGCGTATTCACGCTGCAATTCGACAATCCGTCCGAAGACGGCGGCTTCACGCAAAACCAGCTTTTGAGCACGCCTTACGGCTTCGGCTGTTCGGGCGGCAATGCTTCGCCCGCGCTGTCGTGGAAAAATCCGCCCGCAGGGACAAAAAGTTTCGTCCTGACCGTTTACGATAAAGACGCGCCGACCGGTCTGGGCTGGATGCATTGGGTGGTCGCCGACATCCCCACCGATGTCCGCCGCCTACCCGCAGGCATTACCGCGCAAGGCGGCAGGCTGCCCAAAGGCGCGCTGCAAACCCGCACAGACTTCGGCACTCCGGGCTACGGCGGCGCGTGTCCGCCCGAAGGCAGGAAACACCGCTACGAATTCACGCTCACCGCGCTAAAAGTCGCTAAGCTGCCGAACATCACCGCCGAATCCACACCCGCGCTGGTCGGTTTCTTCACTAAGGCAAACAGCTTGGGCGAAGCGAAATTCACGGTCGAACACCGACGCTGACCTGCCCCGTGCGCCGATATGCCGCCGGCTCCGCTTCCGAGCGGACCGCCGACGGTACGCAACCGAACCGCTCTTTGAAGCGCGCGCTGAAACGGGATGGGCAGTTATAGCCTACCGCGCCGGCAATCTGCGCCACCGGCCATTGCGTAACCTGCAACAGCGTCAGCGCGCGCATCATGCGCACATCAGTCAGCAGCGTACGGAAATTCGTGTCCTGTCGCGCCAACCGCCGCCGCAACACGGCCTCGCTGCAATTAAGCCGCTGCGCCAGCATCGCCGACGACCAGTCCGCAGCCATATCGACGGTAATCAGTTTGCGGATTTGCCGCATCAGGTTGACGCCTCCGTACACGTCAAAACCGATGCCGTCATGCTGCAACCACGCCAACACGCCGCAAAGTGCGGCCGCCGCCGCATTGTGCGGCACTTTTTCATCCGCCAGTACCGCAGCCGCATAATCAAACGCCGCGTTCATCCGCCCGGGGTGCGGCAGCTTCACCGCATCGCACACTGCCTGCGCCGTCCCGTATTGTGCGGCAAACCTTTCTACGGTTTCCTGTTCGAAAGCAATCCATTGCGCCTGATAAAGGCCGTCTGAATCGGGAATATTGATGACGTCAAACGTCTGTCCGCCTGCCAAGGCGACAGCCTCACCCGCCGCAATCCTCAATTCGTGCCCTGCCCACCGCAGCTTCTTGCATCCGCGCCGCACGATAAGCACAGCCGGTTCATATACCGCCACGCTGCGGTACAAGGCGGTATGATGTTGCACGATGCCGCCCAAAGCACCCAATCGTTCGCGCGTATGAAAGTAATTTGACGGCACGGTTATATTCCTCAATGTTTCAACACACAGGGCTGCACATAAGGCGCAGCCCTGTTTACCCTGATTTGGAAGGGGTTACTTCCCAAAAAATAAACCAAAATCCCACCGCCCCGAATGGCCGGGTTTCAACCATATTCCGTCGGCGTACCTGCAACTTGGCTCCCTCCCCTGTGAGGGAGGGTCGGGGAGAGGGTAAAACGGGGCAGATACAGGCAATATTTCCGTTGCCGCCCCAATGCCCTCTCCCTAACCCTCTCCCTCGGGAGAGGGAATGGATTGCCGTTCAAATAAATCGCTCTACATAAAAATCAATGCGTTATCTCAAACCCACGTTAGGTCTAATCAAATGGTCGGACATCCGTATCCGACAGCCCATCTTCTTTTCAGACGGCATTTTCAGCCAACAACCGCGCCAATATCCCCTCATACACCGCCGACAGCTTCGGAATATCGTCCAGCCGCACGTTTTCGTTGATTTGGTGGATGGTGGCGTTGGACGGACCTAATTCGATGAGTTCTTTCGCAATGGCTTTGATGAAGCGTCCGTCCGAAGTGCCGCCGGTGGTGGACAATTCGGTCTCTGCGCCGCAGGTTTCGGCGATGGCTGCGCGTGCGACATCGGTCAGTTTGCCCGCGTGGGTCAGGAAGGGCTGACCCGAACACGACCACTGCAAATCGTATTGCACGCCGTGTTTGTCCAAAATGGCGTGGACGCGTTGTTTCAGCCCTGCTTCGGTGGACTCGGTGGAGAAGCGGAAATTGAATTTGACGTTCAGCTCGCCCGGAATAACGTTGGTCGCACCTGTGCCACCGTTGATATTGGAAATTTGAAAGCTGGTCGGCGGGAAGTATTCGTTGCCTTCGTCCCAGACTTCCTGCGTCAGCTCTAACAAGGCCGGGGCAAAAGTGTGGACGGGATTGATTGCCAAATGCGGATAGGCAATATGGCCTTGCTTGCCTTTGACGGTCAGGTTGCCCGACAGCGAGCCGCGCCGGCCGTTTTTAATCATATCGCCCAATTTGTCCACGGCTGTCGGTTCGCCGACGATGCAGTAGTCGATAAGCTCGTCGCGCGCTTTCAATACATCGACGACTTTGGTCGTGCCGTCCAACGCGTCGCCCTCTTCGTCGGAAGTAATCAGAAGCGCAATGCTGCCTTGGTGGTTGGGATGTTCGGCAACGAAGCGTTCACAGGCGGTAACGAAGCAGGCGATGCTGGTTTTCATGTCTGCCGCGCCGCGCCCGTATAATCTTCCGTCGCGCTCGGCCGGTTCGAACGGGGGCGAATCCCATTTTTCGACAGGACCTGTCGGTACAACGTCGGTATGCCCTGCAAAACAGACGACGGGAGCTTTCGTGCCGCGTCGCAACCAGATGTTTTTGGTGTCGCCGAAATGGAGTTCTTCAGCCGCAAAACCGATTTTGTGCAGGCGTTCGGCAAGCAGTTTTTGGCAATTTTGGTCATCCGGCGTAACGGACGGTCGGGCAATCAATTCTTTGGCAAGCTCTAGGGATCGGGTTTCGGTCATTTTTCGGCTTTTCTGTTTGAGATGCCGTCTGAACGGCGTTTCAGACGGCATTTGATGTTGAATGGAACGGGCTAACGATAGCGAAGCGGGTTCTTCAGGTCAAGCACCATGACACGCTTCGTAAAGCGGCAGCAAATCTTCCACCGTTTCCGCTATCCATTTCGCGACATCCTGCCTGCCCAAATCGTCGCGTTCGATGTGTTTGCCGATGCAGAAAAAGTCTTCGTCGTTTTGCAACTTTCGGTCGAACTCGTTTTGTTGCGCGACGGTGCGGTAGTCGTCGTATTCGCTTTCCGCGCCGTGCCACATATCGAATGCGGCGTATTTTTCAGTGTCAAAATTATCCAGCCATCGGTTGTAATCGGGCAGAGTAATCGGCGACACGTCGGCTTTGTAGCAGTGCCAATCCAAGCTGACACTCAGACGGCGGCGGTTAAGTAGTATCGACAGGATGGCGGCAGAGTTTTTGTATTGGGCGTATTTGAAATAGGCAAAGAAATGGGCGCGAACCTGCCAGCCGTTACACCAGCGTTCGATGTGAGGCGGCGCAAACGGCGCACCCAATTCGGCGGCGACCTGCTGAATCAACTGCTGCCATATCTGCCAGTTTTCTTTATAGTCAGCCTTGATTTGCGGAATGCTTTCAGGCCGGTATTTTTTAAGCTGGGAAAATTGGAAAAACGGGATATTGAACAAATCGCAACTTTTCGGGGTCAGCATAATATATCCTTGAGACGATTGTTTCAGACGGCATTATCTGCGCCGGCGCGCCGCCATGATTTCGCCGATTTCGGTCAGTTTCTCTTTGGGGATGAACATCTTGCCCATGTCGAACAAGGGTTCTTCAATCGCCAAATGCACATCATATCCCGCCACAAAACGTTTGAACGCTTCCTCATCGGGGACATAAGCGTTGTCTGCTTCGAGTTTGGCAAATTCGGCGGAAACAGCCGCCCAGTTGTCGTGCAGCCCGATATGTTGGCGCAAAAGCTCGTCCACGCTTTCTTGGGCTTGCGGCGCATATTGCAGCAGCAGCGGGAAGAAGTTTTCTTCTTCGTCTTCATGGTGCAGCGGCGCGGCAACGTTGAAATACTGGGCGATTTGGCGGATGGTTTGCAAAACAATCTGATTGCAGCCGTTTTCGGCGATATAGTCCGACAGCATGGCGACTTGTCCGCAAAAACGGCGCACTTTGCCGTGGCAGGCATACAGCATTTCAATCGGTTCGGCAAAGGTAACGCTTTTGGTTTCAAACGGATTCATGTTTTCGTTCTCAACGGGCACTTTTCAAGCAGTCATTTTATAATAAAACAGCCTGCACAAAGCAGGCTGTTTGTCTTTTGAGACTTTAAGCGGATTAATCGACCAAAGTCACTTTACCGTTCATCAAAGCACCGTGACCCGGGAAGGTACAAGCGAATTTGTATTCGCCGTCAGCCAATTTGGCAGGATCTAGAGTCAGGGAAGACTCTTCGCCGCCGCCGATCAGTTTGGTGTGGGCAACAACGCGCGCATCGTCAGGTTTGACATAGTCGGTATCGGCAGCACCTACGCCGTCTTTAAATACGCCGTCCATGTCTTCAGCTTTGGCAATCACAAGGTTGTGACCCATGCTGGCTTTGGGTTGCGTACCGGTATGTTTCAGAGTGATGGTGAACTCTTTGCATGCTTTGCTGACTTGGATGTCTTTGGTGTTGAACTGCATATTGTCGTTGGATTCGACAGTTGCCGCACAGTTGCCGGCAGCAGGGGCTTCGGCAGCATCTGCAGGAGCAGCTTCGGCGGCAGGTGCTTCGGAAGCGGGTGCTTCAGCAGCAGGAGTTGCCTCGGCAGCAGGCGCGGCAGGTTCTTGAGAGCAGGCAGCCAAACCGATAACGGCAGCAGAAATCAGAGCCAGATAAGCTTTCATGGTAAATCTCCAATCGATAAAATAATATTCGGTTTTACGGAAATCAAAGTGCAACCGCCATTAACAAAACCTTGAAAAAGATTCCGCCGCGTTGCACAAACAGATGTTTCGGGGCGGCATTTTGCTACAAATTTCATTTAAAATCAAAGCCTGTTTGCAAGTTTACAATCGTTTACCCAAAAAAGGGCAATTTTACCCCGAACCTATTTCTTTAGTATTAGACTCATTATCCTTTACTTCTTAATATTAACGGATGTTTACACAAATTCCCGTATGTTTTTTATGCGCCATGCCTTCTGACCAAGTTTGCCAATGCCTCCGCCAATTCGGGATGCCGTTTTTCCAACTTTGCCGCCGCCGAATCGAAACTCTCCAGCGCAGCCTTACTCAAATGCAGGGTATTGGTTTTCGGCGGTTTTTCCGGTTTCGGGACCAGCCTGACCGAAACAGAGCGTATCGAAGCATCAAGCCCTGCCAGCTGCGGCAATACCGACGGTGCAATCATTTTCAAACGCGATGCCGCCATATTGTTTGCCGCCAAAAGAATCAGCCTGCCGTCTTCGATACATGCCGTCTGAAAGTGGGGATGCAGGTTGGCGGGCAGCAGCCCCTTTACCGCCGCATCCAACCGCCGCCACTGTCCCGCCTGTTTCAAAAGTCCGGAAAGCAGCGCGTCCCGCCTGCCCAACTGTTCCAAATTCATAAAACATACACCCAAAAAGATTGAAATACCGCAAACGCGCCTTTATTTCAGACGGCATTAGCACTTTGCACAAACGCTTGTGTTAAAATCGCGTTTTCGCCCCACTATTATATCAGGCGCAGGAATTATTCATGCTGACAAACATTGCCAAGAAAATCTTCGGCAGCCGCAACGACCGCTTGCTGAAACAATACCGTAAATCCGTTGCCAGAATCAACGCGCTCGAAGAACAGATGCAAGCCCTAAGCGATGCTGATCTGCAAGCCAAAACTGCCGAATTCAAACAACGCCTCGCCGACGGTCAGACTTTGGACGGCATTTTGCCCGAAGCCTTCGCCGTCTGCCGCGAAGCGTCTCGCCGCGTACTCGGTATGCGCCACTTCGACGTACAGCTTATCGGCGGTATGGTGCTGCACGACGGCAAAATCGCCGAAATGCGTACCGGCGAAGGCAAAACCCTGGTCGCCACCCTCGCCGTCTATCTCAACGCGCTGGCCGGCAAAGGCGTGCACGTCGTTACCGTCAACGACTACCTCGCCTCGCGCGACGCAGGCATTATGGAGCCGCTCTACAATTTCCTCGGCCTGACCGTCGGCGTGATTATTTCAGATATGCAGCCGTTCGACCGTCAAAACGCCTACGCTGCCGACATCACCTACGGTACGAACAACGAATTCGGCTTCGATTACCTGCGCGACAATATGGTAACCGACCAATACGACAAAGTGCAGCGCGAATTGAATTTTGCCGTTGTCGATGAAGTGGATTCCATCTTGATTGACGAAGCGCGCACTCCGCTGATTATCTCCGGTCAGGCAGACGACAACATCCAGTTGTACCAAATCATGAACACCGTCCCGCCCCACCTCGTCCGCCAAGAAACCGAAGAAGGCGAAGGCGACTACTGGGTAGATGAAAAGGCGCACCAGGTCATCCTGAGCGAAGCCGGCCACGAACACGCCGAGCAAATCCTGACCAAAATGGGATTGCTGGCAGAAAACGACTCGCTCTATTCCGCCGCCAACATCGCCCTGATGCACCACCTTATGGCGGCATTGCGCGCGCATTCCCTCTTCCACAAAGACCAACATTACGTCATCCAAGACGGCGAAATCGTCATCGTGGACGAATTTACAGGTCGTCTGATGTCCGGCCGCCGCTGGTCGGAGGGTCTGCATCAAGCCGTCGAAGCCAAAGAAGGCGTGGAAATCAAACGCGAAAACCAAACCCTCGCCTCCATCACCTTCCAAAACTATTTCCGCCTGTACACCAAGCTCTCCGGCATGACCGGCACAGCCGATACCGAAGCCTTCGAGTTCCAAAGCATCTACAACCTCGAAACCGTCATCATCCCGACCAACCGCCCCGTACAGCGCAAAGACTTCAACGACCAGATTTTCCGTTCCGCCGAAGAAAAATTCGAAGCCGTCGTCAAAGACATCGAGGAATGCCACAAACGCGGGCAGCCCGTTCTCGTCGGTACGACCAGCATCGAAAACTCCGAACTGGTCTCCCACCTTCTGCAAAAAGCCGGACTGCCGCACAACGTCCTCAACGCCAAAGAACACGAACGCGAGGCGCTGATTGTCGCCCAAGCCGGCAAAGTCGGCGCGATTACCGTTGCCACCAATATGGCGGGACGCGGTACGGACATCGTATTGGGCGGTAACCTGAAGCACCAAATCGAAGCCATCCGTGCCGACGAAACCTTGAGCGACGAAGAGAAACAGGCACAAATCGCCGCACTCGAAAACGGCTGGCAGGCAGAACACGACAAAGTGATGGAAGCAGGCGGTTTGCACATCATCGGCACAGAACGCCACGAAAGCCGCCGTATCGACAACCAGTTGCGCGGACGCTCCGGCCGTCAGGGCGACCCCGGCTCTAGCCGCTTCTACCTCTCGTTTGAAGACCCGCTGCTGCGCTTATTCGCGCTCGACCGTGCCGCCGCCATCCTCAACCGCCTTGCACCCGAACGCGGCGTCGCCATCGAACACAACCTGCTGACGCGCCAAATCGAAGGCGCGCAACGCAAAGTCGAAGGCAGAAACTTCGATATGCGCAAACAGGTTTTGGAATACGACGACGTTGCCAACGAACAGCGCAAAGTCATTTACAGCCAGCGCAACGAAATTCTGACCAGCAAAGACATCAGCGACCTGATGCAGGAAATCCGTTCTGATGTCGTCAGCAACCTCGTGGATACCTATATGCCGCCCGACAGCATGGAAGAACAATGGGACATCCCGACTTTAGAGAACCGCCTGGCTGCCGAATTCAGGCTTCAGGAAGACATCCAATCCTGGCTGAAGGCGGACAATGCGATTGACGGTCAAGACATCAAAGAACGCCTGATCGAACGCATCGAAAACGAATATGCCGCCAAAACCGAACTGGTCGGCAAGCAGGCAATGGCCGATTTCGAGCGCAACGTGATGTTGCAGGTCATCGACAACCAATGGCGCGAACATCTTGCCGCCATGGACTACCTGCGACAAGGCATACACCTGCGCAGCTATGCTCAAAAAAATCCGAAGCAGGAATATAAACGTGAAGCCTTTACCATGTTCCAAGACCTGTGGAACGGCATCAAATTCCATATCACCTCCCTGCTTACCTCGGTTCAAATCGAACAAAACCCTGTCGCGGCTGTTGAAGAGCAACCTGTCGGCAACATCCAGTCCATCCATTCCGAATCGCCCGATATGGAAGAACTTTTGGGTCAATCGCAAACCGATCTGGTTACCGAAGCCTTTAATCCCGATGGGACGGATTTCAGCCCCGAAGCCTTGGAAGCGCGGGGGCAAATCGTCCACCGCAACGACCCCTGCCCCTGCGGCAGCGGTTTGAAATACAAACAATGCCACGGCAAATTGGCTTAAGCGTTTGAACGCAAATGCCGTCTGAACATCCGGTTTCCAGCTTCAGACGGCATTTTGCCTGAATCGCCGTATCTGACCGACAATCCGAAAACTCCCGATTTGATACCATCCGAACTAAAAACAGGCATCCGCCCCGCCGAACTATGATTCCATCCGACTTCATTGACGAACTTCTAGCCAAAACCGATATTGTCGACATCATCGACGAACAGGTCCCGCTAAAAAAAGGCGGGGCGAACTATATGGCGTGTTGCCCGTTCCACAAGGAAAAAACACCGTCGTTTTCGGTCAGTCCGACCAAGCAGTTTTACCATTGTTTCAGTTGCGGGGCGCATGGTTCGGCGATTGGTTTTGTGATGGAACATCAGGGGCTGTCGTTTCCGGAGGCGGTACAGTTTCTTGCCGACCGCGTGGGCATGGTTGTGCCTAAAGTGCGTGGGCAGAACGATAATCCCGAAGTCCGTGCCGAGCGCAAGAAAAAACAGCAGACGCTGGAAGAAACGACGGCGGCGGCAGCGGATTTTTACGCGCAACAGCTAAAATTCAATCCGGCGGCGAAGGCTTATTTGGACAGGCGCGGCTTGAGCGCGGAAGTCATCGCGCATTATGGTTTGGGCTACGCGCCCGACGGCTGGCAGCCTTTGGCGCAAGTGTTCCAACCGTACCCGAATACCGCGTTGGTGGATACGGGTATGGTGATTGACAATGAGGGACGGCATTACGACCGCTTCCGCCATCGGATTATGTTCCCCATCCGCAATCCGCGCGGGCAGGTTATCGGTTTCGGCGGCAGGGTGCTGGACGACTCGAAGCCGAAATATTTAAATTCTCCCGATACGCCTTTGTTCGATAAGGGGAAAAACCTTTACGGACTGTATGAGGGGCGTGCCGCTGTCAAGGAAGCGGGGCGGATTCTGGTGGTCGAAGGCTATATGGACGTGGTCGCGCTGGCACAGTTCGGCGTGGGCTACGGTGTGGCGGCCTTGGGCACGGCAACAACAGCTGAACACGTCAAAATCCTAATGCGTCAGGCAGACAGTATTTATTTCTGTTTCGACGGCGACAGCGCGGGGCGAAAAGCGGCTTGGCGCGCGCTGGAAAATGCGTTGCCGCAGTTGAAAGACGACAAATCGCTGCATTTTTTGTTCCTGCCCGAGGAACACGACCCCGACAGTTACATCCGTGCCTACGGCAAAGCGCAATTTGAAGATGCGCTGTTGAATCAAAGCAAGCCTTTGTCGGAGTATTTCTGGGAACATCTTTCAGACGGCATTAATCTCAATACACAGGAAGGCAAGGCGGAATTGGTGAAAACCAGTTCGCCACTTTTAGCGCAGATTACCGCTCCGGCATTGGCTTATTTGTTAAAACAACGGCTTAGCGAGCTGGTCGGCATCGACCCCGACAATCTCGCCCGACTGCTGGGACAGGAAGCGCCGAAGCGGCACGTCAAACAAAAAAACTACAAACTGCCTCCGATTTCCGTCAAACAGCCCGTCATGCTGACGCTGGTACAGCGGCAAATCCGCAGCCTCTTGATAAATCCGGATTGGGCTGCATATATAGACCTGCCCGATTATCTGGCGTTGGACGGTGATTTCGCCTGCCTTGCCAATCTTGCCGAATCGATTAAAAACCATGCCGCCGTACCCGAAACCGCTCAGGTTTTAGAGTATATGCGCGGCTCGCCTTACGAAGAAACGATAACCCGAATCTTCCATTCAACGCACCAATCGGAAGAAATGAACAGCAGCAGTGAAGAAGATTGCGAGAATTTCCAAATCGGCATGAAAAAACTGCTCAATGAGTTAAAATACAGCCAAATCGAAGCATTGAAACAAAAAAGCCTGCAATCCGGCTTAAATGAAAGCGAGAAAAAACTTTTGCTGTCGCTGCTGACCGCAAAACAAAATTGACCGGCAGATTCCGCCATCCGTAAACCGTTATGCCGTCTGAAAAGCATTTACCCCGGCTGCAACAACGACACCTGCAGAACACCCATCCCAACAAGCCTTCAGACGGCATCAGAGTACCCTACTCTGCCACGCCTTCAGGTGCGTCCAAACGCAAACCGTCGGCATCTTGCCAACAGAAAGCAAACAATGTCCAAAAACCAAAATCACGAAGAATACCAAGACGATACCCGCCCCCTGACGATTGAGGAACAACGCGCGCGCCTGCGCCAACTCATCATTATGGGCAAAGAACGCGGCTACATCACCTACTCCGAAATCAACGACGCACTGCCCGACGATATGTCCGATGCCGATCAAATCGACAACATCGTCAGTATGATTTCCGGTTTGGGCATCCAAGTTACCGAACACGCCCCCGATGCGGAAGACATATTGTTAAGCGACAATGCCGCCGTTACCGACGATGATGCCGTCGAAGAAGCCGAGGCCGCCCTTTCCAGCGCCGACTCCGAGTTCGGCAGAACCACCGACCCCGTCCGCATGTATATGCGCGAAATGGGACAGGTCGACCTGCTGACCCGCGAAGACGAAATCATCATCGCCAAAAAAATCGAAAACGCCCTAAAAAATATGGTTCAGGCCATCTCCGCCTGCCCGGGATCCATTGCGGAAATCTTAGAACTCATCGAAAAAATCCGCAAAGACGAAATCCGCGTCGACGAAGTCGTAGAAGCCATTATCGACCCGAATGAAGTATTGCTCAACGAATTGGGCTTGGGGCACTTGGAAACCACAGCACCCGAGAAACCTTCCAACGACAATTCGGATGAAAACGAAGATGACGAAGAGTCGGAAGAAGATGCGGATGAAATCTCGGCAGCCAATCTCGCCGAATTGAAACAAAAAGTCATCGGTCACTTTGCCCAAATCGAAAAAGACTACAAAAAAATGATCGGCCGTTTGGAAAAACACCACAGCCGGCACAAAGACTATCTCGCCTACCGCGATGCCATCGCCAACAAACTTTTGGAAGTCCGCTTCGCCACCCGCCAAATCGACAGCCTCAGCAGCAGCCTGCGCGGAAAAGTAGAAAACATCCGCAAACTCGAACGCGAAATCCGCGATATCTGCCTTGACCGCGTCCATATGGAACGCGACTACTTCATCCAAAACTTCCTGCCCGAAATCACCAATCTGCAATGGATTGAAGAAGAAATCGCCAAAGGCAGGGTCTGGAGCGACGCACTCGACCGCTTCCGCCACGCCATCCTCGAAAAACAAACCGAGTTGGCAGATATGGAAAAAGAAACCCGCATTTCCATCGAAGAGTTGAAAGAAATCAACAAAAATATGGTGTCAAGCGAAAAAGAAACCGCAGCCGCCAAACAGGAAATGATTCAGGCAAACTTGCGCCTCGTCATTTCCATTGCCAAAAAATACACTAACCGGGGCTTGCAGTTCCTTGATTTGATTCAAGAAGGCAACATCGGCCTGATGAAGGCGGTCGACAAGTTCGAATACCGCCGGGGCTATAAGTTCTCCACCTACGCAACCTGGTGGATCCGTCAGGCAATCACCCGCTCGATTGCCGATCAGGCGCGTACCATCCGCATTCCGGTTCATATGATTGAAACCATCAACAAGATGAACCGCATCTCGCGCCAGCACCTTCAAGAAACCGGTGAAGAACCCGATTCCGCCAAACTTGCCGAACTGATGCAGATGCCCGAAGACAAAATCCGCAAAATCATGAAAATCGCCAAAGAGCCGATTTCGATGGAAACCCCCATCGGCGACGACGACGATTCGCACTTGGGCGACTTCATCGAAGATGCCAACAATGTTGCGCCGGCCGATGCGGCAATGTACACCAGCCTGCACGAAGTAACCAAAGAAATACTCGAAAGCCTGACACCTCGTGAGGCAAAAGTCTTACGTATGCGTTTCGGCATCGATATGAACACCGACCACACGCTGGAAGAAGTAGGCAGACAGTTTGACGTAACGCGCGAACGCATCCGACAAATCGAGGCAAAAGCACTCCGCAAGCTGCGGCATCCGACAAGAAGCGACCGTTTGAGAAGTTTCTTGGACAGCGAAGACAGCAAGCTGTAAACCAAAAAACCGCAGGTTTCAAATACCTGCGGTTTTTTCTTACACAATAAACAACGCTTCCACATATCCCACACTCCCATCCCGTTTCGCCAACAACTCCGGCTGACAGATTTCCACCAGAGAGCAGGATTTGCAGCGTTTGCCGTAGTCGGGCGGCGGGGTTTGTCCGCTGTTTAAAAGTTCACGGACGGCGGCTATAGTTGCGAGGGTTTGGGCGCGCAGGCCGTCTGAAAACACGACAGGGACACGGCGGCGGGTTTGCATATACCACAGTGCGCCCTCAGAGACGGTTTGCCCCGTCATTTCTTCCAAACACAAGCCTTGGGCGCAAAGCTGGATTTCGTCCATTGGGTCGGGTTTGGGCTTGCCGCGTTTGTATTCCACAGGTTTCAGGCGACCAGTTTTCGTGTCCACTTCCACCAAATCCAACACGCCGATGATGCCCGGTTTTTCCGCCGAAACGTGTACCGTCCGCTCAAAGCGCACGCCCTTGCGCGTTTCCGGCTCGCCCGAATCTTTGCCGCAATGATATTGCGCGCAATCGGCATGGGACTTTGCTCCGACACCCGATACTGCGCCCATCGCAACAGCACATTGCCGCTCTGCCGCCCCTGAAGCCGCCCCAAGAAACGCCCATTTTCGGTAAAAAACGCCAAATTCACATTATTCTCGCCGCAAAACCCCAACAAAAACGGCGACACCAACACATTGCCAAAACAGAAAATATGCCCGATGGAATGCACCGGCAGCTGCGCCACCTTCTTACGCTCCTGCTCCACCACCAGCGTCTCCCGCTCCTTATGCAGATAACTGCCTTGGGTGTTGATGTAGAGTGTGTTTTGCAGTTTGCGCATGGGGAGCTCCTTGGGGATTGACCGCAATTTTGGGGGCGATGGTTAGGCTACCTGAAAATCATTGACAGGTTGAGTTAGGCGGAACGCTATAACCTAATTTAATGATTTTACATATATTTCAATAAGTTGATTATTTCTAATTTTTGTTCTTCGGGCATAGTTGGAAATGTTCTTTCAAAATAATTATTTAAAAATAAATTGTTAGCATCATATTCTATATATTTATCGCTATTTGGCTCTAAAATAAGCACTATACCCTCTGGAACTTTACAAAAATCAGAGTTGATGTTTAAAACCCTTTTTTCTTCTTTATGCAATTCTTGCTGCTTACATATTTTGAAACCATATACATTCTTTCTTATCCCTAGCAGACCCAAAATATCATCCCCTATTTGAAATATAGAGATAGTAATAGCATTTTCTTTCGATAAATAAATGTCACTACCCTTTATGTGAAAGGGATGTTTAAATCTATTTATAATTTCTTTAGATAGCACTTCTCTGGACGAATATGTTTTCAATATATCAACTAACTGTTCTCCAACAGGTGATTTAGTAAATTCATTTCCCAAATACCCACACAAAATACCTAAAAATAATTTAGACAAAAATCTAATATCATCATTTAAATTAAATAACATACTTGATTTAAATTTTTTACCATCAGGTCTTAATCTATCTTTAATTTTTAACTCTTTCTCAGCAAACTCCCAATAGAATTTCAAACCATCAACATAAAATTCCTCTTTAATTCTACTACGAAATAAATTTAGTTCATCTTCAGTCATATTTTGATTATTAGAAAAATCTAAACATAATAAAATATCTAATTTCTTGTATTTTTTAAACTTATTCCTAACTCTGTGCAATAGCTGTTTTAGTTCAATTTCACTAATATCCCCTTTAGTTATAAATAAGAATAATTGAGAATTTTTGCTTTTACTTAACGGAGGATGCCCTCCTACCAGACCAAGAAATTCTGGTGTATTTTCTTTAATCCAAAACGCAACAGCCTTATCATTACTCATCATTTCTACATAGCTATTTTCAGATATTAAATTAAGAATTTCATCATTGTTCTCAAACTCTATAGATGTAAATTTTCCAAAGAAAACATCATTATTAAAATCGGTCAATTCTATTGAATTCATGAAAGAACGAGCAAATCTTGCATCAACGTGGGTACCTAATTGGCTATTACACGACTTACATAAATTTAACTTTTTAAACTTATCATCACTTTTCTTCCCACCTAAAAACTGAGGAATAGAATGTTCTAAGGACATTTCAACATCAGTCTGTCCGCACAAAAAACAATTTTTCATTTATTCTCCAAATAATTAAATTTCACTCCCCAAACAACCCCTCCACATACCCCACACTCCGATCCCGTTTCCCCAGCAACTCCGGCTGGCAAATCTCCACCAGCGAGCAGGCTTTGCAGCGTTTGCCGTAGTCGGGCGACGGGGTTTGTCCGCTGTTTAAAAGTTCACGGACGGCGGCTATAGTTGCGAGGGTTTGGGCGCGCAGGTCGTCTGAAAACATGATGGGGACACGGTGGCGGGTTTGCATATACCACAGTGCGCCCTCAGAGACGGTTTGCCCGGTCATTTCTTCCAAGCACAAGCCTTGGGCGCAAAGCTGGATTTCGTCCATTGGGTCGGGTTTGGGCTTGCCGCGTTTGTATTCCACAGGTTTCAGGCGACCAGTTTTCGTGTCCACTTCCACCAAATCCAACACACCGATGATGCCCGGTTTTTCCGCCGAAACGTGTACCGTCCGCTCAAAGCGCACGCCTTTGCGCGTTTCCGGTTCGCCCGAATCCACCCGCTCATGCAGCGCCTTGCCTTGCGCGGTCAGATAGTTCTCCGCCCACGCCTGCTCGTTATGAATCAAGGCGCATTGGCGCGGACAGAAGGCGTAGTGTTGCAGGGCGGAAAGGGGAATCAGGCGCGTGTCCTGACTTCTCCCTTGGCTTTCGGTTAAAAGTGCGGTCATTTTTTCAAACGTTTTTTTACAGCAACTCTTCCACACTCACGCCATTGAGGCCGTCTGAAACTACGCTGATGTTGTAATCACCAAAACCGCTTGCAGGCGTACCTGATTCGCCGTTTACGCGTTCGACTTTCACGGCATCAAACAATTTATGTGCAGGCTGGCTGCCGAGCGCACTGTCGTGTTTGAAAACGATCAGTTTGCGTGCCGCCATTTCGCCACGGGCGGCGGAGCGGTCGTGCTCAAACATCAGCGTCAGGGCTTGCCAGAGTTTGGCTAAGTCGTCGTCTGAAAAGCCGGTTTTGGCGGCAAGGTTGGCGGAGATAAAACCGTGCACGCGGTAGAGCGCATAAGGGACAATGTATTTACGCCCCATGGTGCGTTCTTTTTCCAAGTCTTTTTCGTTGGTGACTGCCATGCGGGTGATAGAAACTTCCAGCGGCACAATCGGGTCGATGGATTGGGCGAACGCCAGTTGCACCGGGCCGCGCACTTGTCCGCTGTTGACTTCGGTGGTCATCACAGCGCCGAAGGTGCGGATATCGAAGAAGTTTTTACACATCCAAGCGGTAATGTCGCGGGCTTTGGCTTCATCTTTTGGCAATTTTTTGGCTTCAGATTCAATGCCAAGTGCTTCATAAGCGCGTTTGTTTTGCAGGTTTAACACGCTTTTTTCTTTGACGTAAATTTCGTAACCGGCTTCGTTTTCGCTGCTGATTTCTACAAAATTACGGATTTTGCGCTTCAGGCAGACATCGGTTACCAAGCCTTTGCTGGATTCGGGGTCAAGACGCGGCATATTGCCCGCATCGGGATCGCCGTTGGGGTTGCCGTTGGTGACGTCAAAAAAGTAAACAAATTCATAGCGGTTTTGAATGGCAGACATTTTCTGGCTCCTTAGTTTTCAATAGTTTCAGCGGTTTCTTTTTTAGCAAAATAGCTTTGTTTTTGGTGGTAATAGCCGATGGCGAAGCGGCCTTGCTCGTCAATGCTCAAATGGCGTGGAAAGGTTTCGGGCAGTTTGGCAATGATTTCGCCCAAATCTTTATCCAAATTCACTGCCATGCCGGCTTTGTCTTTACGCAAGCGCGATAAATGGTGTTTTGCACCCGACAAAAGGCGCGGAAAAACCGAAAACGGCACGGCGGATGCAGAGCCGTAATAGCGATCGGCAATGCCGGCATTTAATTCGCCCAACGCCTGATATTGAATGCGCTCCAACACGGCAAACAGCCGCCCTAAAAGATAGGCGCGATTCGGGCTTTCATTGTTCAAACTCATAGGAACTCCTTCTTCGATAAAACCTTTTCTAAAACGCCGCTGTAATACGGCTTTCATCATTGCCACGCGCAGACCGTTCACGTCGCCGTCGGCGCGGATTCGGGTAATCAGTTGCGACAGTAAACTCAAGGGATACGGCGTGCCGCAAATCACGGCGCGGGTCATTTCGCCTGCCAATACGGGCGAGATGTTTTCGCTTTTGCCCAACACGGCAGTTTGCAATAAGAGTCGCCAAATAGACGGCGGCGTTTTCCATGCGCAAGGCTCAAGGGCTAAATCTTGCCAATGCTGCGCCAAATTTTCCGCCAACTGCCCAAACGTGGTGTCCAGCCAAAACCGAACTGAAATCCGCGCAGCATTGGGAGCAAGCCCTAAGATATAAAAACGGGTATTGGGAGAGAGTTCGGGCGCAATTTCTTGCAGCGGGCGACCTTTACCGATTTGTTCCAATACGTTGAAAATTTTGGCACTTTCTTGTTCGTCATCCGGCGGCGTGAACACTTGCGCGAAGAAGCCTTCGGCAGCCTGCGCCGTCGCGCTATCGTCCGCTTCCGCCCAAAAGACCGTGCTCGCGTCGCCGATGGTCAAGCAGTGATTGTTTTCGCGGCGCAACAGATAGTTCAGCGCGGTGGTGTAGGCAAAGGCGGCTTGTTCAGAAACAGGCGCATTTGCGCCTTGCTCCTTGCCGAACGAGGCAAAGGCTGGATTGCTTTTGTTAAATGACACAATAGAGCCGCCGGAACTTTGCCCACCAAACACGCCTTTAATCGCCGGATGCAACCGTGCAATCGGGGCGTTATCGCCGCTAATCAGGCATAAGCCTTCAAGCGCTTCGTCGCTTTTCAGGCAGCCTGCCCACAAAGTTTGCGCGGCTTCGCGTTTATGGATAAGTGCGGTCGGTTTTTCAAGAGAAAATGCGATATTGGCATCTAGCATTTCGGCAGGCAGATTTTCGGCAGCAAAATGTGCAGGCTGCCAGTTTTGCAGAAAATGACACAAGGCTTGCAAGCCTTCATCGTCGCTGTTTTGCAGTAAATTGAGATGGTATTGCTTAAAGGCGTCAAAGGTTTTTTCAGACGACGTAAACGGTTTTTCTTTGGCTTCGGCTTTGTTTTTATTGGCTTCCACGCCAAGCGCATAAGAAGTTTTATCCCACAGAAAAAATGGCTTGGGTGTAGTACCTGGGCGTTTGAAGGATTGAGGCACGCTCATCAGCTTCGGCTGCGGCTTTTTATCGGCGGTCAGATTCGGCACCACGGTTTTCAGACGGCCTTCTTTATCCAACACCAAAATCCAGCCGATTTTTTCCTCGCTAAAACCATAAGGCGGCACTTTCGGGTTGCCCATGTCATCATTTTCCGCTGCCAAACGGCGGTAATAGCAGGCAAGGGACGCAAGAATCATGCTTTTACCTCCTCGGCATAAAACGGCGGTACATCAATCACGCCGTCTTTCATTTGCGCGCGGAAAAAATGCGGCGTGTTGCCGTGGTCAAAATCAATATCGTGCAGCATCCAGCCCAAATCGCGGCTTGACTCGCTTTCCGATAACGCCGACAGCGGCAGCGGCTCGTCTTCGTCAATCAACGCAAAATCGGCAGGGAATTCACGCACGCCCAAACAAGGCTGCTGAAAGCATTGCCCCTTTTTCGCACGGCGTTTGAACATCTCAATATGCTTGGTAACAGTCTCATCCGCCCCCGCTTTTGCCGTCAGCACCGCATGAGCTTCAATCACATAAGCCACGTCTTTAAGCACCGTCGCCGCGCGCTGCTGGCGGTCGTCTTCAATCAGCGTATATAAATCGGCAACGCTCTTACGCTTCATCGCGCCGCTGACCTTGCCCGCCGAAATCTTGCCGCCCAACTCATTGCGCCGCACCGACTCAAACCGAATCGGCTTCAACACATAAATCCGGTCAATTACCCACCGAATCGCCGGTTTCCAATGCACCGCCGCCAAAATTCCGCGCGCCGCCGACGGCGTGATGACATCATAAGACACCCGCTCCACCTTCATCTCCGGACGGGTAAAACAGGCATAATCGCCCCAAATGTGTAGGCGGATTTGGTTCATTTGGTTCTCCTTTTTGTACACACGCCCCTTCATACAGAAGGGGCGGATTAGCTGACTAATCTTCTTTTACTTTATGTTCATGGTTAATGTGAACGTATTCATAGCAATTAGAATTCCTTCTCTTTCATACTGGAGAGGTTCACTAATAACGCTAATAGTTGAATTATGCTTTTTAGCCACGATACTTGCTACATATAAACCAATCCCTAACCCATCATGATGTAATTTTGATGCATGTTTTCCTCTAAAATTTTTATCGAATATCTTATTTTTTTCACTATCATCAATATGAGGCCCTTCAGAAATAACTTTAATAATTAATTTATCACCTGGAATTTCCTGAAATTTAATTATTATTTTTGCATTGCCAAAAGTATATTTTAGAGCATTATGCAACAAGCTCAGAGGAATTGTAGTAAATGATTGATATGTAGGTATTTTAACGTATGACTCTCCTTCCAATTTAAAAGATTTGTTATTTGCTTTTCCTTCTGAGTTAAATAATATAGCCTGAAATTTATCAAATAATTGATAAATTTGAGTATCACGTTTCGGTCCGTAATCTACATTCCTTGGATTAATAAATATTTCATATGCTTGTAATGCATCATTTAACAATGTAGAACATTTGTATATTGATTTTAGATCTGAAGAAGAATTTCTAAATTTCTCAGCAATTGAATCTCCCTCACTTTTTCTTAAAAGGTTCTCAGCATTAATAGACATCTGTCTAGCCCATTTGCTAGCATCATGAAATGAATTGAGAACTTCTGTCCTAGTGCTAGTTTCAAAAGCTTCACATGATGAAATTAAAGGTTTCAATTGATCATTTATAATTTTCTCAAATTGATTATATTTCATCTTACTAGAAGATTTATATGCATAATGACCCTGTTTTAGTTTAGACAAATCACCTAAATGACCAAATGTGCTAATCTCAAGATCATGTAGTTTAACATGATAAGATGATATTTTATCGTCGCAAACAAACTCTCCTGTCGTATTTTGTTTAACACAAGATTTTTCCATACATTTTAAACAGACAGGATTTCTTAAAACTTCACCATTAATAATTTTTCTATTAACAGCCAAGGGAACTTGTTTTAACTGCAAATTATTTTTTAAATACAACCTTACTATTTCAATCATGATTTATTTGCTCACCAAGAGATTTAATGCCATCCATAAATTCTCTCTTTTGTTTTTCTTGAAAAACACTCTCTAATTTTTTAGATAAAAAATTATAATCACCCTTATTATCCAAATATAAAATAGATTCATTCATAATAGTATCTCTTAGGGGTATATTTTGGACAAGCCCTATAGTATGATCTAATTTTTTAGCAAGCTCTAGTACATTAAATTTCAATTTCATAGCTTGCTCAAGAACCTCTTCCATTTCTATCCCCTCAATAGGCGTTTTAATTTTCACATCAGCCATTTCATAAAAATCAGCAACGCTTAAATCAAATCTTTTAGACGAAGCTGCAATTATCGCTTGACCTAAAGGTTTTTCCTTTCTGAGCCTTTTTAATAGTTCAAATCCTCCTTTATGCTTATCCTCTTTAACAATCCCCGTAATATCTAAAATAATTAAATCAAAATCTAAAATTTCATCTATATTTGAGAGTGATATTTCTCCTCTATGGTTAATTTTATATTTGCAATTTCTAAGATATTCAATTGGATAATTTTGTGGCTCATCATCAAGTATTAATATATTTAGTTCTTTAGTGCTAATATACGACTTATTTTCTAAACCTTGTCTCTGAATAAACTCAAATATAGTGTGATATTGCATGGATAGTTTAGCTTTTCTAAATTTTTTTAATATCCATTTGTTTGGCTTCTTCAGTAAAAGTAAAATTATTCCATATGTTGGAATGCCTATAGTAATTATATTAGCTAGCCATCCCAACGAATTGAACCACTTGAACCAATCAATAATATCTTTTATTATTTCCATTTTAATCCTCTTAGGTATATTAAGTTTTTCATAAAGGTAAGCTCCTTCAAATCTTATAAAGGGGTAACATTATAATACCAAACTCTCCCCCTTCAAAAATTCCATATCCTCCCAACTCAACCCCGCCACTTCATCATACAAATCCAATCCAATCAGAGTATAAAACTGTTTGCCGAAGTTTTTCTCGTTAATCGGTTCGATACGCCCTGCTTTATACAAAGCGGCGAGGGCTTTTTCGGGGATTTGGACGGTGTAGGGTTGCAGTTTGCGTAAGAGTCCACCAATGTGGTCGGCGTGGTGCAGGCTGCTAATGAGGTTTTCAGCCTCAACATCTAACGGAATAATCAGCGGCTGCAAATGGCTTTCGATCATGCGAAACTTATCGGCAATGGTTTGGAATGGGAAATCGAGGCTTTGTCCAGCGTTGCGGTGCATTTGCAGGATTTGTTTGTTATCCAGTTCTTTGCCTTTTAAGTCGTAAAGGTCTTTGAAATAGGCGGCGACGGCTTGGGTGGATAAAAGGTCGTCTGAAAAGCTGTCGGCGGTCAGGCGCATAACGGCAGCTTGGGCGGCAAGTTCAGGCGGGGCTTTCCATTTATCTTCAGGCGCGAATATCCAGACAAAGCTGTTTTCAGACGGCCTTTTGCCTTCGCGGTTGCAGCGTCCGGCAGCTTGCGCAACGCTGTCTAAACCTGCTTCAGCGCGCATCACCAGCGGGAAATCCACATCAACGCCGGCTTCAATTAAGGAGGTGGCGATAACGCGGCAAGGTTCACCCTTTTTCAGACGGCCTCGAATCTCATCGAGCTTTTGGCTGCGGTGTTTGGCGCACATTAAGGTGGTCAGGTGGAACGTACCGTCAAGGTGTTTGGCTTGGTCGTACAGGCTGCGGGCGTGGCGGCGGTTATTGACGATGACGAGCATTTGCGGGTGTTCGGCAAGTTTGGCGAGCAGGTCGGCGTCGGTTTGTGTGCCGATGTGTTGCACGGTGGTGCGGCACAGTTTGTCGAAAAGTGCGGTCGGTTTTGGAGCTATTTCGCGCACGTTTTCAAATCCGCGATAGAAACCGTTTTCGGCTTGCACGGCCGGTTGGGTGGCGGTGCACATGACGACAGAGCAATGATAGTTTTGCGCCAATTCTTTGATGACTTGCATGATAGGCAGCAACAGATTAAGCGGCAGCATTTGCGCTTCGTCGAGAATGATGACGGAGCCTGCGATGTTGTGCAGCTTGCGGCAGCGAGAGGAGCGGTCGGCAAAGAGGGATTCGAAGAATTGCACGGCGGTGGTTACGACAATCGGCGCGTCCCAGTTCTCCGAGGCAAGGCGCAACTTGTCTTTGGTGGCCTCATTTTGCAGTTTGCCGTCGTCGAAGGTGCTGTGGTGTTCCAGCACAGCTTGTTCGCCCAATTCGCCGAAGGCTTTGCGAAATTCGGCGGCATTTTGTTCGATGATGCCGGTGAAGGGGATGACGTAAATCACGCGCCGCATTCCGTGCCGTTTGGCGTGTTCCAGCGCGAACGCCATGGAAGTGAAAGTTTTTCCGCCGCCGGTCGGCACGGTGAACGTGAACAGCCCTTGCGGTTGTGCCGCTTGTTTTACGGCATGATCGAGAATTTCACTGCGCAGACGGTTTAAGGCGGCATTACGTTGTTCGGCTTCGGTTTGCGCTGGAGCTTGGGCGATACGTCGTCTGAAAGCGTTGATGAATTGATTGAAATGCTGTTGCAAGGCGTTTAAATCGGGATAACCGCCGCGTTCGGCAATTTTGTTTTCTAAATTCAAGTAAAAGGCTTCGGTGTCGAGATAATCGGCATCCACCTGGCAGGAATAGAGCATTCGGGTGAAGAAGGCGTAGGAGAAATAAGGATGATGCACGTCGGCTTTGAGCGGCGGCACAGGCAAAGTTTTGGGTAGCTTGATTTCTTGCAGCCATACGCTATCGAGTTCCGGAATATCTTTACCGAATTGCAACGCCAAACGTTGTTTCAAGGTGTTGCGGTTATCACCCTCGCCCGCACCGTTCGCCAAACCGGCATGGTGCCCCGCAATGCAAAACGCCATGAGCTTGCCGATAGCAATGCTGCCCCAACACTCAAAAGCGATTTTTGCCCCGGCAGTAGAATGGTCGACAGGCCTACTCCCACCATTTAATCTAGCCTGAAATTCAAGCGAGTATTTTCCTAAATCGTGTAGTTGCCCGGTGTAATAAGCAATGTCTTGCGCGCCGAAAACTTGGGCAAAATTTGCAGCCGAATTGCCGACATTTTGGGCGTGGGATTGAAGGGTTTGCCAGCGTTCGTAAGGCAAAAGGTTGCAGAATTGGCCTTGGGCGGAATGAGCATAATAAACCTTCATCTGAACTCCTTATTTTTACAATTAAATTTTGATATTCTAAATATATCAACTCAAAACCATCATCCCCATCAAACTAAGCAAAACTGATTTTTAAAGCTATTTCCTGTCAAAACCGGACTTGCACGACTATAAAAACAATAATCTTGAGTTTCGCGCCCCGCTTAACAATATTCAGTTGGTAAATATTAGATAAAACCATAAAAATTAAATTGATGGCTTTTATAAGCTACGATTTGCGAAAATGCCGTCTGAAAGTCTTTGTCAGGCTTTCAGACGGCATTTTGATCATCAAATAACGCTTTATCAGGCTTTTTTATTGTTCAACGCGGCTTTGACAAACGCGGTGAACAAGGGATGCCCTTTGCGCGGGTTGGAAGTGAATTCAGGATGGAACTGGCAGGCGAAGAACCAAGGGTGGTTCGGCAGCTCGATGGTTTCGACCAAGCGTTCGCGTCCGGCAGATACGCCGCCGATGACCAAGCCTGCTTTTTCCAGCGTAGGAACGTAGTTGTTGTTGACTTCGTAGCGGTGGCGGTGGCGTTCGCGGATGTGTTCGCTGCCGTAGATTTTGGCGGCGAGGCTGCCTGCTTTCAATTCGACTTCTTGCGCGCCCAAACGCATCGTGCCGCCCAAATCGGCGGATTCATCGCGGGTTTCGACGCTGCCGTCGGCAGTTTGCCATTCGTCAATCAGGGCAACGACGGGGGCGGCGCATTTGAGGTCAAACTCGGTGGAGTTCGCGCCTTTCAAGCCTGCCACGTCGCGGGCGTATTCGATCAGCGCAATCTGCATACCGAGGCAGATGCCCAAATATGGCACGTTGTTTTCGCGGGCGTAGCGCACGGCGGCGATTTTGCCTTCCACTCCGCGCGAACCGAAACCGCCGGGAACGAGGATGGCATCCATATCTTTGAGCATAGAAACGTCGCCGTTGTTTTTCTCGATGCTTTCGCTGTCGACAAAGGTAATTTGTACGTCGGTTTCGGTGTGAATGCCCGCGTGTTTCAAGGCTTCAATCAATGATTTGTAGGACTCGGTCAAATCAACGTATTTGCCGACCATCGCGATTTTGACGGTGTGTTTCGGGTTTTTGACGGCGTGGACGATTTTTTTCCACGCGGTCAAATCCGCCTGTTGCACGTTAAGCTGCAACTGCTCGGTAATGATGTTGTCGATGCCTTGGTCGTGCAGCATTTCGGGGCATTCGTAGATGCTGTCCACATCGTAGCTGCCGACAATCGCGCGTTCTTCCACGTTGCAGAACAAGGCGATTTTGCGGCGTTCGTCCGCAGGCATTTTCCTGTCCATGCGGCAAATCAGGATGTCGGGTTGCAAACCGATGCTCAACATTTCTTTAACGGTGTGCTGGGTCGGCTTGGTTTTGATTTCGCCTGCGGCGGCGATGTAGGGGACGTAGCTCAAGTGGGCGAACAGGGTGTTGCTGCGTCCCAACTGGCTGCGCATCTGGCGGATGGCTTCCAAAAACGGCAGCGATTCGATGTCGCCGACCGTGCCGCCGATTTCGACAATCGCCACATCGTAACCTGCCGCGCCTTCATGGATGCGGCGTTTGATTTCGTCGGTAATGTGCGGGATGACTTGAACCGTACCGCCGAGATAGTCGCCCCGTCGTTCTTTGGCGATGACGTTTTCGTACACCTGCCCCGTGCTGAAGCTGTTGCGGCGGGTCATCGTGGAATCGATGAAACGTTCGTAGTGTCCCAAGTCGAGGTCGGTTTCCGCGCCGTCGTCGGTTACGAACACTTCGCCGTGTTGGAACGGGCTCATCGTGCCGGGATCGACGTTGATATAAGGATCAAGCTTGAGCATGGTAACGTTCAAGCCGCGCGATTCGAGGATGGCGGCAATAGAAGCGGCGGCGATACCTTTACCCAGTGAGGAGACAACGCCGCCGGTTACAAAAATGAATTTGGTCATGATGGAACACCCATATTGGAATGTGCGATTTTAACTTGAAGCGCGCGGTTCTGGCAAACGGACGGATGCCGTCTGAACGGTGGACGGCTGTTTTCAGACGGCATCTTTTCTTTATTTCCCGGTACTTTGGCGCAACTCGCGGCGCAGGATTTTGCCGACGTTGGACTTGGGCAACTCGTCGCGGAATTCGATATTTTTCGGTACTTTATATGCGGTTAATTCGGTGCGGCAAAAGGCGATAAGTTCTTCTTTGGTCAATGACGGGTCTTTTTTGACGACGAATACTTTGAGTGCCTCGCCGGTTTTTTCGTCGGGAACGCCGATACAGGCGACTTCCATCACTTTGCCGTGATGCGCGATGACTTCCTCGATTTCGTTCGGATAAACATTGAATCCGGAAACAACAATGAGGTCTTTTTTGCGATCGACCAGCTTCAACCAGCCTTTTTCGTCCATGACGGCAATATCGCCGGTTTCCAAAAAGCCGCGCGCGTCTATGGCTTTAGCGGTTTCTTCGGGACGGTTCCAGTAGCCTTGCATCACTTGAGGGCCTTTTACCCACAATTCGCCCGGCTGCCCAACGGGGACTTCTTTGCCGTTTGCGTCGCGCAGTTCGACTTCGGTGGACGAGACGGGCAAACCGATGCTGCCGCTGTATGATTCGATGTTTAAGGGGTTGCAGCACACGCCTGGGCTGGCTTCGGTCAGACCGTAGGCTTCGACAATAGGCGTACCGGTAATTTTTTTCCATTTTTCGGCAACGGCTTTTTGGGTCGCCATACCGCCGCCCAAAGTCAGCCGCAATTCTGAAAAATCGACTTCGGCAAAATCGGGCCGGTTGACCATCGCGTTAAACAGCGTGTTTACGCCGATAAATACGTTAACCCGCTGTTTTTTCAGTTCGCCGATAAAGCCTTTCATATCGCGCGGGTTGGTAATCAGGACAATTTTCGAGCCGGCATTGGCAAAAATCATCAGATTCACGGTTAAGGCAAAAATATGGTACAGCGGCAAGGCGGCGATAACGGTTTCTTTGCCCTCGCGCAACTGGTTTTTAATCCATTCTTTTGCCTGAAGCATGTTGGCGCAGATGTTGCCGTGGCTCAGCACCGCCCCTTTGGCAACACCTGTCGTGCCGCCCGTGTATTGCAACAGCGCGGTATCTTCGCGGTTTAATGCGACAGGTTGGAAAACGTGCTTCGCCCCCTCTTTCAATGCCGTCTGAAAGGAAATGGTTTCCCGAATACGGTATTCGGGAACCATTTTCTTGATTTTTCGGATGATGAAATTGATCAGCGAACCTTTAAGCAGCCCGAACATTTCGCCGACGGAGGCGACGATGACATGTTTGATCTGCGTGCGCGGCAGCACCAGCTCCAGCGTGTTGGCGAAATTTTCCAAAACGATGATGGCGGTCGCGCCGCTGTCTTTCAGCTGATGCTCCAGCTCGCGCGGCGTATAGAGCGGATTGGTGTTCACCGCCACCAAACCTGCCTGCAAAATGCCGAAAAGGGCTATCGGGTATTGCAATACGTTCGGCATCATAATGGCAACACGTTCGCCGCGCGGCAGCTTGAGGACGTTTTGCAGATAAGAGGCGAAATCAGTCGCTAGTTTGCCGGTTTCGGCATAAGTCAGCGTTTTGCCCATATTTTGAAAAGCGGGCAGCCTGGCAAATTTTTCCACGCTTTGGCGGAATACATCGCTGATGGAATTGTATTGCGTGATATCGATTTCGGCACTGACGCCCTTCTCGTAGCTGTCTAACCAAATTTTTTTCATAGGTATCGGTCTTTAAAGTGGAATTGAGCGGAACAATGCCGTCTGAAAACCGTTTCAGACGGCATTACCTTTATCGTGTGATGATGACGGGCTTGTCGGTCGATTGGATGATGCCGCCACCCAAACAGATGTCGCCGTCGTACAGCACGGCAGACTGACCCGGCGTAACCGCCCATTGCGGTTCGTCAAACACCAGCTCGGCGGTTTCATCATCCAAATAGCGCAATTCGCAAGGCGCGTCCGCCATACGGTAACGCGTTTTGCAGGTGTAGTGCCCTTCTTTCGGACGCTCGGGCAGCGTGAAACTCAAATCGTTCATCACAAGGCTGCGGGTATAGAGCAGCGGATGGTCATGGCCTTGTACGACGATGAGTTCGTTTTTCGTCAAATCTTTAGCCGCAACAAACCACGGCTCGCCCGCGCCGCCGATGCCCAAACCTTTGCGCTGTCCGAGCGTGTAGAACATCAGCCCAACGTGTTCGCCGGCGGTTTTCCCTTCGGGCGTAACCATTTTGCCGTTGTTGGTCGGCAGGTATTTTTGCAGAAACTCGCGAAACGGGCGTTCGCCGATGAAGCAGATGCCCGTGCTGTCTTTTTTGGCGGCGGTCGGCAGTTTGAACTCGGCGGCAAGGCGGCGGACTTCGGGTTTTTCCAAACCGCCCAACGGAAAAATCGCGCGTTCGAGTTGGAAAGGCTTGAGACGGTAGAGGAAATAGCTTTGGTCTTTGTTTCGATCCAAACCTTTGAGCAGGTAATGCACGCCGTTGCGGACTTCTTTGCGCGCATAGTGGCCGGTGGCGATGGTATCCGCGCCCTGCCCTACGGCGTAGTCCAAAAAGCATTTGAATTTGATTTCGGCGTTGCACAACACATCCGGATTCGGCGTGCGCCCCGCACTGTATTCCTGAAGAAAATAAGCAAAGACTTTGTCTTTATATTGCGCGGCGAAATTAACGATGTCGATGTCAATGCCGACAATATCGGCAACGGCGATGGCATCAAACGAATCCTGTTTGATGCTGCAATATTCGTCGTTGTCGTCGTCCTCCCAGTTTTGCATGAACACACCGCGCACTTGATAACCCTGCTGCTTGAGCAGGGCGGCGGTTACGGAAGAATCGACACCGCCGGAGAGCCCGACGATGATATTGGATGGGTTTGATGTCGTATTCATACGCAGGATGGCTTGGAAACGGCGGTTTTTAAAGGCAGATTTTAACACATTTTAAAGGCAGGCATAAAAATGCCATCTGAAAGCCCGGGCTTTTTCAGACGGCATTTCAAATATTTTCAGCAGATTAGTGCTGATGCGCTTCGCCGTGGTGATGACCGTGGTCCATTGCCGGCATCGGCGCGGTTTTGACTTCCAGTTGGACGGTTTGCGCTTTGGCGTTTTTAAATTTCAGGGTAACGGGAATCTTGTCGCCCTCTTTCAATTGTTTTTTCAAACCCATAAACATGACATGATAGCTGCCGGGTTTGAGTTCGGTAACGGATTTCGCCTCCAAAGGCACGCCGCCTTCGACTTCGCGCATACGCATCACGCCGTTGTCGTTGATATGGGTATGCACTTCGACGCGGTCGGCAACGGGGCTGCTTCCGCCGAGCAAAAAGTCTTGTTTGGCTTCGTCGTTGTGGATTTTCATGAACGCGCCGCCCATTTTCATACCTTCGACGGTGGTGCGCGCCCAGCCGTCCTCAACGTGGATTCCGGCGGCGGAAACCGCGCCTGCCAAACCTGCCATCATCACGGCTGCCAATAGTTTTTTCATCTTTCTACTCCTTAAATGTCAAACGAGGATGCGCTCATCTTACAAACAAATACCGTTCGGAAATTTGATATAGATTAAGCGAATAATAAATACTACATACTAATCCTAAAGGATTACAAATCCTGCTGCAAGCGTTTTACCCGAACAGGGCGGACAGCCAAACCGCCGCCAACATCAGCATCGCGAACAATTGTGCGGCAGAACCTGCATCTTTGGCGCGTTTGGCCAGCTCGTGTTTTTCGGTCGAAGTATGATCGACGGCGGCTTCGACGGCGGTGTTGAACAGTTCGACAATGACCGATACAAAAGACGCGATAATCAACGGCAGGCGGACGGCGGTTTCGGAAACCCAAAAAAATGCCGCGCACACCAACAGCGCGTTCAGCCACAAAACCTGACGGAATGCCGCTTCGTAACGGTAGGCGGCGGCAATGCCGTCTATCGAATAGCCGAACGCGTTGATGATGCGCCTGATGCCGCCTTTGCCTTTTTTTTCTGCCGCGTAAGAAGAAGGTTCCATCGGTATCCTTTCAAAATGTCCTCAATATATGCCGTCTGAAAACGGGGCGGCGGGGTGTCCGTACGGCATTAAGCGCATCCCTGCCGGCTGAGGGAAAACCCTGCCTGCCCGATCAAACCAGGCGGTTGTGAAGCAAAAGCCTTTCAGACGGCATCGGTTTAACGTACCGACCACGCGGCAACGGCATTGGCAAACATTGCCGCCACATCGAAACCTTTTTGTTTCATAATTTCTTGGAATCCGGTCGGGCTGGTCACGTTGACTTCGGTCAGGTTGCTGCCGATAACGTCCAAACCGGCCAACAGGATGCCTCGCCGTTTGAGTTCGGGGGCGAGCGTTTCGGCGATTTCGCGGTCGCGTCCGCCCAATTCCTGCGCCACGCCGCGCCCGCCTGCCGCCAGATTGCCGCGTGTTTCGCCGTTTTGAGGAATACGCGCCAAAGCATAGGGGACGACTTCTCCACCGATAATCAGGATGCGTTTGTCGCCGTGTACGATTTCGGGAATGTAGCGTTGCGCCATAATGGTGCGGGAATCAAGCCGCATCAGGGTTTCGAGGATGCTGCCAATGTTAGGGTCTTTTTCGGTCAGGCGGAAGATGCCCATACCGCCCATACCGTCGAGCGGTTTGACGATGATGTCGCCGTGTTCTTTCAAAAATGCGCGGACATCGGCGGAACGGGTCGTTACCAGCGTGGGCGCGGTAAACCGGCTGAAATTCAAAATCGCCAGTTTTTCATTGAAGTCGCGCATCGCCTGTCCGCTGTTGAACACTTTCGCGCCCTGCTGCTCCGCCAGCGTCAGTAATTGGGTGGCGTAGAGGTATTGCATATCGAACGGCGGATCGGTACGCATAATCACGGCATCAAATGCTTTCAATGCCGTCTGAACTTTGTCTGCGGATTTGAACCACGCATGATCATCATCGTTTTTTGCACCCGAAAATTCAAATGCCGATGCCTGCGCCGTTACCAAACCGCCGTTTACAGACAATTCCCCGCTCAATGTATGAAACAGCCGCCAGCCGCGTTTTGCCATTTCGCGCATCATCGCGTAGGTGGTGTCTTTATAGGTTTTGAAACTTGCCATCGGGTCGGCGATAAAGAGGACTTTCATCATATTTCCTTTCCGGTGTGCCGAATGTGCCGCGTTTCGCGGATAAAGGAGAAATGCCGTCCGAACAATATTCAGACGGCAAGGATGAGGTTTTACTTAGGCTGCCAAGAATCTTTCAGCGTTACCGTGCGGTTAAACACCGGCGTGTCTTTGCTGTGGTCTTTGCGGTCGGTAACAAAATAGCCGATGCGCTCGAACTGCCAGCGGCTTTCGGCAGGCAAATCTTTTGCGGCAGGTTCGGCGTAGGCAGTGATTTCCTTGATGGATTCAGGATTAAGGAAATCGGTAAACGGCAGGTATTCGCCGTCTTCGCCGCGCACGGCATCGGGACGCTCGACGGTAAAGAGGCGGTCGTACAGGCGGACTTTGATTTCGGCGGCATGTTCGGCGGAAACCCAGTGAATCACGCCTTTGACTTTTCTGCCTTCAGGATTTTTGCCCAAGGTGTCGTGGTCGATGCTGCATTTGAGTTCAACCACATTGCCTGCTTCGTCTTTGACGACTTCATCGCACTTGATGACATAGCCGTGGCGCAAGCGTACTTCGCCGCCGGGAATCAGGCGTTTGAAGCCTTTGGGCGGATTTTCGGCAAAGTCGTCGGCTTCGATGTAGATGGTTTGGGACACGGGAATTTCGCGATCGCCCATTTCCTCGTGGTTCGGATGGAACGCGGCATGGCGGCTTTGGGTTTTACCGGCTTCAAAGTTAGTCAGGGTTACTTTGAGCGGGTTCAAAACCGCCATCAGGCGCGGGGCGGAGTTTTCTAACTCTTCACGAATCGCGCCTTCCAACACGCTCATGTCGACGATGTTTTCAGATTTGGAAATACCGGCGCGTTTGGCAAACAGGCGCAGGCCTTCGGGCGTGTAGCCGCGGCGGCGCATACCGGAAATGGTCGGCATACGCGGATCATCCCAGCCGGTAACGTGGCCGTCTGAAACCAGTTGGTTCAGCTTGCGTTTGGATGTGATGGAATACAAAAGCTCCAAACGGGAAAATTCGTATTGGCGTGGACGGGTGGCGTGCGGCGCGGGAATGTTGTCCAACACCCAGTCGTACAACGGACGGTGTGCTTCAAATTCGAGCGTACACAAGGAATGCGTGATGCCTTCGATGGCATCGGAAATGCAATGCGTGTAGTCGTACATCGGATAGATGCACCATTTGTCGCCGGTGTTGTGGTGATGGGCGCGGCGGATACGGTAGATGACCGGATCGCGCATATTGATGTTGCCCGAAGCCATGTCGATTTTCAGGCGCAGGGTTTTGCTGCCGTCGGGGAACTCTCCGTTTTTCATGCGTGTGAACAGGTCGAGGTTTTCTTCGATACTGCGGTCGCGGTAAGGGCTGTTTTTGCCCGCTTCGGTCAGCGTACCGCGGTATTCGCGCATTTCTTCAGGGGTCAAATCATCGACATACGCCTTGCCGTCTTTAATCAAACCGACGGCGTAGTCGTAAAGCTGGTCGAAATAGTTGGAAGCGAAACGAGGCTCGCCCGCCCAATGGAAACCGAGCCATTCAACGTCTTCTTTGATGGCGTTGACGTATTCGTCGTTTTCTTTTTCAGGGTTGGTGTCGTCGAAACGCAGATTGCACAAGCCGTCGTAAATATACGCCAAACCAAAGTTCAGGCAGATGGATTTGGCGTGTCCGATGTGCAGGTAGCCGTTGGGTTCGGGCGGGAAACGGGTTTGGACGGCTGTATGTTTGCCGCTTTTGAGGTCTTCTTCGATGATGGTGCGGATGAAATGGTTGTCCGCGAATTGGTCTTTATTGAGCATAGTTTTCTTTGAACGGATGGCTTCAGACGGCATTGGAATGATTCCGTATGCCGTCTGAAGCGGTTTGAGAATGTGTTTATTGTACCCGACTTGCGCGCTTTGACATAGCGTTCAGACGGCATCGGCAATCAGGCATTCCACCCCCGCCTCTTTCAGCATCTTCTGCATCGCGGTATAGGGCAGCCGGTCGGTAAATACTTTGTCAAATGCCGTAATGTCGCCGAGCCTGACCAGCGCGTTGCTGCGGAATTTGCTGTGATCCACGCCGAGGAAGCGGACGCGCGCGTTGGCTATCATCGCCTGCATGACGCTGACTTCCTTGTAATCGTAATCCAAAAGCGAACCGTCGCTCTCCACGCCGTGCGTACTCATCACGGCATAATCGACTTTGAACTGGTTGATAAAATCGACGGTTGCCACGCCGGTAATGCCGCCGTCCAAAGGGCGGACGACTCCGGAAGTGATGATGACCGTGTAATCCGTCCGCGCCGAAACGATGGAGGCGACGTGGATATTGTTGGTAATAATCCGCAGGCTGCCGCGCCGTCTCACCAGCTCCGATGCCACGGCTTCCATCGTCGTGCCGATACTGACAAACAGCGATGACTCGTCGGGAATATGTTCCGCAATCAGCCGGGCAATGGCGTTTTTTTCGTTTTGACATTGAATTTGGCGGCTGGCAGGCAGCCCCTCCGGCAAGTTTCCGCCCGAGGATGCGCCGCCGTGGTGGCGTTTCAGGCTGCCGGCATCCTCCAATTCGCGGATGTCGCGGCGTATCGTCTGCGGGGTAACGTCCAATGCGGCGGCAAGCTCGTCCACCGACATAAACTGATGCCGGCGGACAAGGCTTAAAATCTCTCCGTGCCTTTGGATTTTCGGTTTCATCGTTTTCTGCCTCCTTGCATCGGGATGCCGATTTTACCGCGTTCAGCCCAAAGCGGAAAACACCACCATCAGAAACGGAGCGGCGATATTGACCACCACGCCGAAGCTGACCGCTACCGGTACGGCTTCCAAGCCGCCCGCACCCCGAATCACGGGCAATGTGAAATCCATACTGGTCGCGCCGCCGACCCCCACTGCCGCATCGGGAAAACGCTTCATCAGCAGCGGAATAAATGCCAGCGCGAACAGTTCTCGTGCCAAATCGTTCAAAAGCGCGATACTGCCCCATACCGCGCCGTAAGCCTCGGTCATCACCAAACCCGAGAGGGAATACCAACCGAAGCCGGAAGCCATCGCCAAACCTTTCACCCACGACACACCGTCTGCCGATGCGGCAAACAGCAGCCCGCCTGAAAGAGATGAAAGCATAAACCAGACCGACAACCGAATACCCCTGCGGTTGACCAAAACCTGCCGCAACGATACGCCGCTGCTTTTGAGCTGTACGCCGATGAGGAACACCAGCAGCATCAGACAGTACATACCCGCGTTTTCAGACGGCATCCAAATATCGCGCATCAGTTTGCCGAATGAGAATCCGAGCAGCACGCATCCGAGCTGCCCCACACTGCCCGACACGCCGACCGAAACGCCCTTCCCTTTCCCCTTTATCCGCCACGGGAATAACTTTCCTAAAACTGCCAAGACAAGCAGGTTCGCCCCGACCGTACAAACAAACAGCCACAGAACCGTCAACGCCATATCGTCCAACCGCGAACCCAAATCCTCCACGCGCGACAACGATACGCCGATCAGCAGCAGCACAGCATACACCAAGACCGATAGCACCTTATCCAAAGCGGGCAGGTAAGGCTTGGGAACACGGATAAAAAATCCGGCAAACATCGGTATCAAAACCGAAATCAATGTCATCAGGCTGTTCATCCCCTGTCCTCCTTTATTGCCGCATAATATGTGCGGCTTGAAAATGCCGTCTGAAAATTGCAGATACCCGCATCCATATTTCAGACGGCATCGGGCCGCCGTGAAAAAACCGCCTGAACATCTGATTCAGACGGTTTTCTCACCATCAGGCATTCAATCTTCCAAAGTCTTTTCCAAGCGTTCCATACAGTTGCCCAAATGGCGGCGCAGGATTTTAACCACGCGGTTGCGCCTGCCTGCCAGCAGCAGGTCGAGGATTTCCCGATGTTCGGAATGCGTGTGCGTATTGATGGCGTGCTTTTCCTCACGATGCACGCCCGCCACGGCGACAATCAGGGAAGATCGCGCGCACAGCGTGTTCATAATGTCGAACAGCACATCGTTGCCCACCAGGCGCGCCAGTTCGACGTGGAAGGCATTGGACAGGCGGTTCCAGCCGACGCGGTCGCCCCTGCCGGAAGCCTCTTCTTCGCGCCTTATCATCGCATAAAGCGGCTCGAGGCGCGTTTCCAAGTCCGGCAGGCAGGCGAGGATGTTTAAAATCATCGTCTCCATTTCGATGCGCGCATTGAACACATCCTGCATTTCTTTCAAATCGGGAACGTGGACGAACGCGCCCCTGTTGGGTTGCAAATCGACAATCTTGTCGTGCGCCAAAAGCGACAGCGCGCCGCGGACGGTGTTGCGCGAACACACCATCTGACGGCAAAGTTCGGATTCGGTCAGCTTTTTGCCGGGCAGCAGCACCTGATCGGTAATGCCGTCCAAAATCAGGGCGTAAACACGGAACAGCTCCGAATCGTGCCGCTCTTCGAGAATCAGGGAAGACGTGGTCGGCGCATGGATAATGTCGTCGTTTTCAAAGTTCATGATGTTTTCCGTATTTTTACGCTTTCAAATTTTTTAAGATGTTTTAAGACGGCTGTGTTTCAAATCGTGTCGGGGAAATCAAAGTATTACACAAATTTATTTTAATTCAATAAATTAATATATGGCTTAAAATAACAGGATGCCCGCCTTCCGCCCGCCTGCAGAAGCGGACGGGCATCATTTTAAAGCGCGGCATTTAAAATTTGACCGAAAATTGTTGACAATCCGGAATCAAGCCTGCACAATACCCCGACAAGTCCAAGTATTATAAAGGCTGAATAAAGAGGAAACAGCAGGCAGATATATTCGGGAGGTGCAGTCCGAATATATCTGCTTTTTTATGCGCCTCCGGCTTGCCCGCACCTTTCCCCTTCAGACGGCATCAGCCGTTTCTCCATAATGCCGCCCGATGCCTATTTATCTGCCCCGGCAATTTCAAAACTGTGGGTAATCTTTGCCGCTTTGCCCAACATAATCGAAGCCGAACAGTATTTTTCGGCAGACATCTGAACGGCGCGCTCAATGGCCGATTCTTTCAAATCGTGCCCGAATACTTTGAAATGGATGTGGATTTCGGTAAACACGCGCGGCGCATCGTCCGCCCGTTTCGCCGTAACCGTCGCACGGCAGTCAGTCACTTTCTGACGCTGTTTTTCGGCAATCATCACCACATCGATGCTCGAACAGCCCGCCACGCCCAACAGCAGCATTTCCATCGGGCTGGGCCCGCGCTTGACCGCGCCTTCCGCCGCCGAACCTTCCATAACGACGCTGTGCCCGCCTTCCGCCGTGCCGACAAAGCACATCCCGTCTATCCATTTTGATGTAACCTGCATAGTGTCATTCCTGAAAATAGCGTTAAAACCGCTTTGCATATGGCGTTATTGTAAACAATTTCAAGCGGCTTATACAGAAATATGGACAAAACGGCAAAAAACCGCCTGAAAACCGATTTACGGTTTGGCGGCCTGGCCGTTGATCTGCACCGATTTGAGTTTCAGCGTATAGGTTTTGCCGTCGTCGTTGTACCCGATTTGTGCCGGAATATTGTTCAGGGACGGTGCGAAGAAATACGTTACCGTATCGTCGCCGCGCCGCACCCGATATTTGACGACTTCGGTTTCCACGCCGCCTATGCTGTATTTTCCCGTACCCGCCTTATTCAAACCGCCGACGGAATAAAGTTTTTTGCCGTTGGTGATTTTCAGCCCCGGGGGGAGTTTCGCGTCATTTGCCGCCAACTGCCAGGCAAGCGTGAACAAATCCATAGCCTTGGGGCTTTGCTCGGTTTTGCTCTCGCCCGCTTTGCCGTAGGTTACGCTGCCGTCGGCGAATTTGGCTTCCGCATACAGTTTGCCCCTGCGTATGTCTTTATAGTAGGTAGGGTGCAGGGTATTGCCGACAACCGTACCGCCGGACTCGAAACGGATATTGTATAGCGGCACTTTAATCGTCGAAACGATTTTGTAAGCATTGCCGCTGCGTTCAAATGTCATCGTGGCGGGAATGCCGTAGCTGCCGGAATAGTGCAGCACGGCGGATTGGGGTAGCCCTGCCGCATACGCGCACGGCAGGGCGGCGGACAAAATGGCGGCGGAAAATATATTTTTAAAAGTCTTCATCATTTGCTCCCGCCCGGTTTACGCCGTCAGGAAACGGGCGGCATCGGCGTTTTCCGAATTTCTGACTCGGTTTCCCTCAATAATCAGGCGGCCGGTGGCAAAATCGGCAACGGCTTTCGGATAGAGTTTGTGTTCGACAGCCAAAACCCGGGCGGCAACATCGTCTGCCGTATCGCCGTCGAGTATCGGCACAACCCCTTGCGATACAATCGGGCCGCAATCCAGCTCGGCCGTAACGAAATGAATCGTACAGCCGGCAACGCGGCAACCTGCCTCCAAAGCGCGTTCGTGCGTATGAAGTCCGGTAAACGAGGGAAGGATGGACGGGTGAATGTTCATCAGCCTGCCTTCGTAATGGGCGCAAAACTCGGGGGTCAGAATCCGCATAAAACCTGCCAAAACCACCAAGTCGGGTTGATATGCGTCGATTTTTTCCATCATGGCCGTATCGAAGGCAAGTCGTGATTCAAAGTTTTTATGATTCAGGCTGTCGGTCGGAATACCGCGTTCGACCGCCCATTTCAGTCCTTCCGCCGTTTCGCTGTTGCTTAACACGGCAGCAATACGGACGTTGGGAATAGCAGCATTGACGATTGCCTGCATGTTGCTGCCGCGTCCGGAAATCAGGATAACGATGTTTTTCATAATGGTGCGCTTTTGAAAGGGATGCCGTCTGAACCGCTGTTTGGTGGTTTCAGACGGCATTTGCCGTAAAAATGCCCGAAAACCTGTTTCGGGCAAGGGTTCGGACTTAATTTACTTTTTTGATGTCGACTTGAGCCGGCTGTTGGGCAGACGCATTTTCGGGTGCACCAACCTTAACCAGTTTCACATCAAATACCAAAGTGGAGTTCGGACCGATTTTTTCGCCCGCACCCTGTTCGCGGTAGGCAAGGTTGGACGGGATGTAGAACGTGGCTTCTCCGCCTTCTTTCAGAAGCTGTACGCCTTCGGTCCAACCCGGAATCACTTGGCTTAATGGGAAGGTTGCCGGACCGCCGTTGGCTTTGCTGCTGTCGAATACGGTACCGTCAATCAGACGGCCTTCGTATTCCACGGTAACGATGTCGTCTTTGGTCGGCTGTTTGCCTTCACCCTGTTTGGTGATTTTGTACTGCAGACCGGAAGCAGTGGTCTTCACGCCGTCTTTGGCGGCATTTTCCTTCAGGAAGGCTTCGCCTTTTTCTTTGTTGGCCTTCGCATCCGCCTTGTGTTTTTCTACGGCTTTAGCCTGCTGCTCCTGCAGGAATTTCATCATGACTTCCTGAGCCTGCTCTTCGGTCATTTTGATTTCTTTGCCGTCATACACTGCCTGCATGGCTTCGGTAAAGACTTTCAAATCGATTTCCGCACCCTGCTCCTTCATCTGCTTCAGGGAGCGTCCGATGTCCACACCCATAGCATAGCTTGCCTGCTGCATGGTGTTGCCGATTGAAGAAGTATCGCCCTGTGCGGCAGAAGCTGCGGCAGGCTCGGATGCGGATGATGCGGGTACGTTTTCTTTTTTGCCGCAGGCAGAAAGTGCCAAAGTGGCGGCAAGGGTTTAATGCGCTGATTTTGAAAATTTTGTTCATAATAGCTCTTCGCTGTTAATAAGGTCGGAAAAATGGGATTATAGCCGAGTTTGAATCAAATAGAATCAAAGCTGTTTAAATTTTGTAAGCATGGCGGCAAGACAGCATTAACCCCTCCCGCCCATGCCGTGGTGTTCGATGTGGAAACCGCTTTTACGGTAGGCGGCAAAACGCCCACGTGCCTCGGCAAGTTCCTCAAGGCTGCTGCCGACGATTTCCAAGATACGTTCCGGCAATACGGGCGCAGCATTCCAAAAATCATCCGATAAATTAAGAACCGTCATATTTTCCGCAATTTCGGGAATCCTATCGCCAGCCGCCAACAAAACCGGCGTATCCGTCGGCATCGGATACTCTGTTGTCCAGACTTCATGAGGAACAAAGCTTTCCGCTTCATATTGCCAGAGTGCTTTATCCAATTCTTGAACCTGCCCGAACGAGTCTGACCACACCAGCACCCTACCCCCGTCTCGGATAGCGCGCGCAATCAACCGACAGGTAAAAAGGGGGATTTGGTCAACATGGGTATAAAAGGTAACTTTCGGCATATTGTTTGAGCATTTGACAGGATGATGCCGTCTGAAAGGCTTCAGACGGCATTGTGGCAAAATTAAAGATTCCGCAGATAGTTCAGCAGCAAGGGAACGGGGCGGCCGGTTGCACCTTTTTCGCTGCCGGATTTCCACGCCGTACCCGCGATGTCAAGGTGCGCCCACGGGTAGCCTTCGGTGAAGTAAGACAGGAATGTTGCGGCGGTAATCGTGCCCGCGCCGGGCGTGCCGATGTTGGGGATGTCGGCAAAATTGGACTTGAGCTGGTCTTTGTAGGTCTCGAAAAGCGGCAGTTGCCACGCTTTGTCGTCCACGTTACGGGAGGCGGCGAGCAGGCTGTCGATCAAATCCTGATTGTTGCCCATCACGCCGCTGACATCGTGCCCCAAGGCAACGATGCATGCACCGGTCAGGGTGGCAA
Source organism: Neisseria sp. Marseille-Q1983 (assembly GCF_018224585.1). Taxonomy (NCBI): domain Bacteria; kingdom Pseudomonadati; phylum Pseudomonadota; class Betaproteobacteria; order Neisseriales; family Neisseriaceae; genus Neisseria; species Neisseria sp. Marseille-Q1983. Next base: position 34,248 of record NZ_JAGTUI010000002.1, on the reverse strand, counting down.
CGTCGATAACGGCTTTGGGTTTGAATTGTTCGGCGTAAGTGAGCGCGTCGCACAAAATCAGACGGCCTTCGGCATCGGTGTTCAACACTTCGATGGTCAAGCCTTTCATGCTTTTCACGACGTCGCCCGGTTTATTGGCCGCACCGGAAGGCATGTTTTCACAAGTGGCAACGATGGCAATCAGGTTAATCGGCAGTTGCAGTTTGACGGCGGCGCAGAAGGTGCTGATGACGGTTGCCGCGCCGCACATGTCAAACTTCATTTCGTCCATGTTCAGACCGGGTTTGAGGGAAATGCCGCCGGTGTCGAAGGTAATGCCTTTGCCGACCAAGACGACGGGGGCGGCTTCTTTGTCGGCTGCACCGAAGTAGCTCAGTTCGACCAAATAGGGATCTTCGACACTGCCTTTGGCGACCGACCAAAACGAACCCATGTTTTCTTTGATGTAGTCTTTTTCGATGATTTTGGCGTGCGCGCCCAGTTTTTCGGCTTCGGCTTTGGCGGTGCGCGCTAAAAATTCGGGCGTGCATTCGTTGGGCGCGGCATTGCCCAAATCGCGGCAGAGGTTTTGTCCGTAAACCTGCGCTTCGGCGACGCGCAGGGCTTCTTTGACGGCAGCTTCGTGTGCGCTGTGGAACACGGCTTGTGCGAATTTGGCGGGCTTGGCTTCTTTTTTGTAGCGGTCGAAACGGTAGGCAGCATTGCCGAACGTAATCGCAAACGCTTCGGCAACGGCTGCTGCCTGCGCCTCATCAAAGGCGTGAACGTCCACATTGACCGTTTCTTGATTTTGCGCCCATTTGGCGGCTTCGGCTGCGGCTTTGTTCAATGCGGCGCGGTCGGTGCTTTTCAGACGGCATACGGCAACAGCCTGCAAACCGTTATCCGTCGGGATTTTGGTGTCGACAAAAGTTTGACCTTCTTCAAGCGAAGACAAAAGGGCAAGGGCGGTCGGGTGGTTTAATTGCGCCTCTTCGGCGCAGACAAATAATTGCGCACCTGCCTGTTGAGCCTGCAAAGTTTCGGCTTTTGTGCTAAATTCCACGTTTATTCTCCTGATTGAGACGGTTGTCGGTAGTTTTCGGACGGCCTTTCGCTCAAAAGACCGTCTGAAGACGGCTGGCACGATTGTACCCCATTTGAAGCACCGTCTGAAACCTTGCGCGGACAATCCGCCTGCGCCGAACCGCTTACCGCCCCCTGACCGCGATTCTATGATTTATCAAAGAAACCTCATCAAAGAACTCTCTTTTACCGCCGTCGGCATTTTCGTCGTCCTTTTAGCGGTATTGGTCTCCACGCAGGCAATCAACCTGCTCGGCCGCGCAGCCGACGGGCGCGTCGCCATCGATGCCGTGCTGGCATTGGTTGGCTTCTGGGTCATCGGTATGACGCCGCTTTTGCTGGTTTTGACCGCGTTCATCAGCACGCTGACCGTGTTGACCCGCTACTGGCGCGACAGCGAGATGTCGGTTTGGCTTTCCTGCGGATTGGCATTGAAACAATGGATACGCCCGGTCATGCAGTTTGCCGTGCCGTTTGCCATCCTGATTGCCGTCATGCAGCTTTGGGTGATGCCGTGGGCGGAACTGCGCAGCCGCGAATACGCCGAAATCCTGAAGCAGAAGCAGGAATTGTCTTTGGTGGAGACAGGCGAGTTCAACAGTTTGGGCAAACGCAACGGCAGAGTTTACTTCGTCGAAACCTTCGATACCGAATCCGGTATCATGAAAAACCTGTTCCTACGCGAACAGGACAAAAACGGCAACGACAACATTATCTTCGCCAAAGAAGGCAATTTCTCGCTGAACGACAACAAGCGCACACTCGACCTGCGCAACGGCTACCGATACAGCGGCACGCCCGGCAAAGCCGACTACAACCGCATCTCCTTCCAAAACCTCAGTCTGATTATCAGCACCACGCCCAAACTCATCGACCCCGTTTCCCACCGCCGCACCATCCCGACATCCCAGCTTATCGGCAGCAGCAATCCCCAACACCAGGCGGAATTGATGTGGCGCATCTCGCTGACCGTCAGCGTTTTGTTGCTGTGCCTGCTTGCCGTGCCGCTTTCCTATTTCAACCCGCGCAGCGGCCATACCTACAATATCCTAATTGCCATTGGTTTGTTTTTGGTTTACCAAAACGGGCTGACCTTCCTGCGCAATGCCGTGGAAGACGGCAAAATTCATTTCTGGCTCGGACTACTGCCTATGCACATCATCATGTTTGTGATTGCCGTCGTTCTGCTGCGTGTCCGCAGTATGCCTAGCCAACCCTTCTGGCAGGCGGTTGGCAAAAGTCTGACATTGAAAGGCGGAAAATGAACCTGATTTCACGTTACATCATCCGTCAAATGGCGGTTATGGCGGTTTACGCCCTCCTTGCCTTCCTTGCCCTGTACAGCTTTTTCGAGATCATCAACGAAGTCGGCGATTTGGGCAAAGGCAGCTATAACGGCACAACCATGGCGCAATACGTCCTTATGCAGATGCCCGCGCGCGCCTACGAACTCATGCCCCTCGCCGTCCTTATCGGCGGACTGGTTTCCCTCAGCCAGCTTGCCGCAGGAAGCGAACTGACCGTCATCAAAGCAAGCGGCATGAGTACCAAAAAAATATTACTGATTCTGTCGCAGTTCGGACTGATTTTCGCTATCGCCACCGCCGCACTCGGTGAATGGATTGCACCCGTCCTCAGCCAAAAAGCTGAAAACATCAAATCCGCCGCCATCAACGGCAAAATCAGCACCGGCAATACCGGCCTTTGGCTCAAAGAAAAAAACAGCATCATCAACGTGCGCGAAATGCTGCCCGACCATACCCTGCTGGGCATTAAAATCTGGGCGCGCAACGACAAAAACGAGCTGACGCAGGCGACGGAAGCCGAATCCGCCGTTTTAAACAACGACGGCAGTTGGCAGTTGAAAAACATCCGCCGCAGCACGCTTGGCGAAGACAAAGTCGAAGTCTCCACCGCCGCCGAAGAAAACTGGCCGGTCGCCGTCAAACGCAACCTGATGGACGTATTGCTCGTCAAACCCGACCAAATGTCCGTCGGCGAACTGACCACATACATCCGCCACCTCCAAAACAACAGCCAAAACACCCAAATCTACGCCATCGCATGGTGGCGCAAACTCGTTTATCCCGTCGCCGCATGGGTCATGGCGCTCGTTGCCTTCGCCTTTACGCCGCAAACCACGCGCCACGGCAATATGGGCTTGAAACTCTTCGGCGGTATCTGCCTCGGTTTGCTGTTCCACTTTGCTGGCAGGCTCTTCGGGTTTACCAGCCAACTCTACGGCGTCCCACCCTTCCTCGCCGGCGCACTGCCTACCATAGCCTTCGCCTTGCTCGCTGTTTGGCTGATACGCAAACAGGAAAAACGTTGAACAAATGCCGTCTGAACCTCTCTTCAGACGGCATTTGTTTTCATTGACACATTCCCACAGACAGATAGCCATTCCCTATTACATTACCTGTCATAACAGTTCCATTTTTGTTAAAACTAGTCTATGATAGCGGTGCAAATATTGTTTACAATATTTAACGCAAATCATTTGCAACCCGACAAAAGAAAAACAGAAAAAGGAACAAAGAGATGTTAGAAGCCTATCGTAAAGCCGCCGCCGAGCGCGCTGCCCTTGGTATTCCCGCCCTTCCTCTGACTGCTCAGCAAACCGCCGATTTGGTTGAGCTGCTGAAAAGCCCGCCCGCAGGCGAAGGCGAGTTCTTGGTCGAACTGCTTGCCCACCGCGTACCGCCCGGCGTGGACGATGCCGCCAAAGTTAAAGCCTCATTCCTGGCTGCCGTTGCCGAAGGCAGCGCATCCAGCCCGTTGGTTTCCCCCGAATATGCGACCGAACTCTTAGGTACGATGCTCGGCGGTTACAATATTCACGCCTTAATCGAACTCTTGGACGACGACAAACTCGCGTCCATTGCTGCCAAAGGCTTGAAACATACGCTTCTGATGTTCGATTCCTTCCACGACGTTCAAGAAAAAGCCGAAAAAGGCAACAAATACGCGCAAGAAGTTTTGCAATCTTGGGCAGATGCCGAATGGTTCACCTCCCGTGCCAAAGTTCCCGAAAAAATCACCGTTACCGTCTTCAAAGTTGACGGCGAAACCAATACAGACGACCTCTCTCCCGCGCCCGACGCATGGAGTCGTCCCGATATTCCGTTGCACGCGCTGGCAATGCTGAAAAACCCGCGCGACGGCATCAATCCCGACAAACCGGGCGAAGTCGGCCCGATTAAATTGTTGGAAGAACTCAAAGCCAAAGGCCATCCGGTTGCTTACGTTGGCGACGTGGTCGGTACCGGTTCTTCACGCAAATCCGCGACCAACTCTGTCATTTGGCATACCGGCGAAGACATTCCGTTCGTGCCGAACAAACGCTTCGGCGGCGTGTGCTTGGGCGGCAAAATCGCGCCGATTTTCTTCAACACTCAAGAAGACTCCGGCGCGCTGCCGATTGAAGTCGATGTTTCCGCGCTGAAAATGGGCGATGTCGTCGATATCCTGCCTTATGAAGGCAAAATCGTGAAAAACGGCGAAACCGTTGCCGAATTCAACCTGAAATCACAAGTATTACTGGACGAAGTGCAAGCTGGCGGCCGTATTAACCTGATTATCGGTCGCGGTCTGACCGCCAAAGCGCGCGAAGCCCTGAAACTGCCTGCTTCCACCGAATTCCGCCTGCCTCAAGCGCCTGCCGAAAGCAAAGCCGGTTTCACGTTGGCGCAAAAAATGGTCGGTCGCGCCTGCGGTCTGCCTGAAGGACAAGGCGTGCGCCCGGGTACTTACTGCGAACCGCGCATGACGACGGTCGGCTCGCAAGACACTACCGGCCCGATGACCCGCGACGAGCTGAAAGACTTGGCTTGTTTGGGCTTCTCCGCCGATATGGTAATGCAGTCTTTCTGTCACACCGCTGCTTATCCGAAACCCGTCGATGTAAAAACCCATAAAGAACTGCCCGCCTTTATTTCCACCCGTGGCGGCGTGTCCCTGCGTCCGGGCGACGGTGTCATCCACTCGTGGCTCAACCGCCTGCTGCTGCCCGATACCGTCGGCACCGGCGGCGACAGCCACACCCGTTTCCCCATCGGTATTTCCTTCCCCGCAGGTTCAGGCTTGGTCGCTTTTGCCGCCGCAACGGGCGTAATGCCGCTCGATATGCCCGAGTCCGTACTGGTACGCTTCAGCGGCAAACTGCAACCGGGTGTAACCCTGCGCGATTTGGTGAACGCCATTCCGCTGTACGCAATCAAACAAGGTTTGCTGACCGTTGCCAAAGCCGGTAAGAAAAACATCTTCTCCGGCCGCATCCTCGAAATCGAAGGCCTGCCTGATTTGAAAGTGGAACAAGCCTTTGAATTGACCGACGCATCCGCCGAACGCTCCGCCGCCGGCTGTACCGTGAAGCTCAACAAAGAGCCGATTATCGAGTACATGAAATCCAACGTCGTGTTGATGAAAAACATGATTGCCGACGGCTATCAAGACTCGCGCACTTTGGAACGCCGTATCAAAGCCATGGAAAAATGGCTGGCAAATCCCGAGTTGCTCGAAGCGGATAAAGATGCCGAATACGCCGCCGTGATTGAAATCAATATGGACGACATCAAAGAGCCGATTATTGCTTGTCCGAACGACCCTGACGACGTGTGCTTCATGTCTGAACGTTCCGGCACCAAAATCGACGAAGTGTTCATCGGTTCGTGCATGACCAACATCGGCCACTTCCGCGCTGCTTCCAAACTCTTGGAAGGCAAGAGCGACATCCCCGTCCGCTTGTGGGTAGCACCGCCGACCAAAATGGACGCGAAAGAATTGTCCGACGAAGGCCACTACGGTGTGCTCGGCCGTGCAGGCGCGCGTATGGAAATGCCGGGTTGCTCATTGTGTATGGGTAACCAAGCCCAAGTACACGAAGGCGCAACCGTCATGTCCACTTCGACCCGCAACTTCCCGAACCGCTTGGGCAAAAACACCTTTGTTTACCTCGGTTCGGCGGAATTGGCGGCAATCTGCTCCAAACTGGGTAAAATCCCGACCGTTGAAGAATATCAAGCCAATATCGGCATCATCAACGAACAGGGCGATAAAATCTACCGCTATATGAACTTCAACGAAATCGACAGCTACAACGAAGTAGCCGAAACCGTGAATGTTTGATTCCCGTCATCCGTATGGAGTAAGGGATTGACCGCAATGCCGTCTGAACAACCTTCAGACGGCATTGCAACATTCCGCTAACCCTTCTTTCCGCAAACGCTGCAAATACGGCGTTCACGCCCCCACATAAAGGAAACGACAGTGAACCTGAAAAACCGCCATTTTCTGAAACTTTTAGACTTCACGCCGGAAGAAATCACCGCCTACCTCGACCTTGCCGCCGAATTGAAAGCCGCCAAAAAGGCAGGGTGCGAAGTGCAGCGGATGAAAGGGAAAAACATCGCCCTGATTTTTGAAAAAACATCCACACGCACACGCTGCGCGTTTGAAGTCGCCGCACGCGATCAAGGCGCGGGTGCAACCTATCTGGAACCGTCTGCCAGCCAAATCGGGCACAAAGAAAGCATCAAAGACACGGCGCGCGTCTTGGGTAGGATGTACGATGCCATCGAATATCGCGGCTTCGGTCAGGAAATTATTGAAGAATTGGCAAAATATGCGGGCGTACCCGTGTTCAACGGGCTGACCAACAAGTTCCATCCCACACAAATGCTTGCCGACGCACTGACTATGCGCGAACATAGCAGCAAACTTTTGAACCAAACCGCGTTTGCCTACGTCGGAGACGCGCGTTACAACATGGGCAATTCCCTGCTGATTTTAGGGGCAAAATTGGGGATGGACGTGCGTATCGGCGCACCTCAAAGCCTGTGGCCGTCTGAAGGCATTATCGCCGCCGCACACGCCGTCGCCAAAGAAACCGGTGCAAAAATTACCCTGACCGAAAACGCGCATGAAGCCGTGAAGAATGTTGATTTTATTCATACCGATGTGTGGGTCAGCATGGGCGAGCCGAAAGAAGTCTGGCAGGAACGCATCGATTTGCTGAAAGATTACCGCGTTACGCCCGAACTGATGGCGGCATCGGGCAATCCGCAAGTCAAATTCATGCACTGCCTGCCCGCCTTCCACAACCGCGAAACCAAAGTCGGCGAATGGATTTACGAAACCTTCGGACTGAACGGTGTGGAAGTTACAGAAGAAGTATTCGAAAGCCCCGCCAGCATCGTGTTCGATCAAGCGGAAAACCGTATGCACACAATTAAAGCGGTAATGGTCGCGGCTCTGGGCGACTGACAAAACTGTACCTGTTTAAATTCATCCGCAACACAGATGCCGTCTGAACACGATGTTCAGACGGCATCCATATAACAAACTGCCTACACGATGTGTAGGCAGTCCCGTTTGAAAACAATCAGTTTTTGTCTTGGTCAACCAATTTGTTGGCAGTAATCCAAGGCATCATGGCACGCAGTTGTGCACCGACTTTTTCAACTTGGTGGTCGGCATTCAGACGGCGGCGGGCAGTCATAGACGCATAGTTGACATTACCCTCTTGGATAAACATTTTTGCGTATTCGCCGGTTTGAATGCGTTTCAGGGCATTGCGCATGGCTTCTTTGCTGGAAGCATTGACCACTTCAGGGCCGGTAACGTATTCGCCGTACTCCGCATTGTTGGAAATGGAGTAGTTCATGTTGGCAATACCGCCTTCGAAAATCAGGTCAACGATCAGTTTCATTTCGTGCAGACATTCGAAGTAAGCCATTTCAGGCGCGTAACCGGCTTCGGTCAGGGTTTCAAAACCTGCTTTGATCAACTCGACCACGCCGCCGCACAATACGGCTTGCTCGCCGAACAGATCGGTTTCGGTTTCTTCGCGGAAAGTGGTTTCAATCACACCGCCTTTGGTGCCGCCGTTGGCAGCCGCATAAGACAGGGCAATATCTTTGGCCTTGCCGGAATTGTCTTGGTAAACGGCAATCAGAGAAGGCACGCCGCCGCCGCGTTTGTATTCACTGCGTACGGTATGACCCGGACCTTTGGGGGCAACCATAATCACGTCCAAGTCGGCACGCGGAACGATTTGGTTGTAGTGCACGTTGAAGCCGTGTGCAAATGCCAGCGTTGCGCCTTCTTTCAGATTGGCTGCAACTTCGGCGTGATAGACGGCAGGCATGGTTTCGTCAGGCAGCAGCAGCATAACGACATCGGCTTCTTTGGTCGCTTCAGCAACGGTTTTGACGACATGGCCGGCTGCTTCGGCTTTTTTCCAAGAAGAGCCTTGGCGCAGACCGATCACCACGTTTACACCCGAATCTTTCAGGTTGGCGGCATGGGCATGACCTTGCGAACCGTAACCGATGATGGCAACGGTTTTGCCTTTGATCAGGGACAGATCGGCATCTTTATCGTAATAGACTTGCATTTGATTTCCTTTAAGGTAAATGGTTGTCGAAGCCTTAAAATGTTGAGCGGCTTCGGACGGGTTAAACAGAGTGTGCCGCTTAAACGGCAACTTCATTCATCAATACGATTTCCAACGCTTCGGTTTTGCCGTCGACGGACTGGACGAAGGCTTGGAAATGCGCGCTGGCATTATGTTCGTCAATAGCTGCTTGGGATTTCCAATTTTCCACGAAAACAAAACGGTTCGGTTTGCTGATTTCCTGATGGAGATCGTAGCTGATGTTGCCCTCTTCTGCACGGCTGGCTTTGACCAGTTCTTTAAACTGTGCTGCCAGTGTTTCCGTGTATTCCGGTTTGACGGTAACCAGTGCGACAATTTTAATGTTCGACATAAATCTCTCCTGCCGTTCGTTTTTCAGACGACATTCAAATACCGTGCCGTCTGAAAGGTTACGGCGTTAAATTTTCAAAATACGCTCACCGCGACCGATGCCGGCCGCGCCTGTGCGTACGGTTTCCAAAATTTGGGCGCGTCCGACCGTTTCCAAAAAGGAATCCAGCTTGTCTGTCGAGCCGGTAATTTCAATCGTATAGCTGCGGTCGGTTACGTCGATGATGCTGCCCCGGTAGATTTCGGTCAAGCGTAAAAATTCGTCGCGGTCTTTGCCGGCGGCACGGACTTTTACCAACATCAGTTCGCGTTCGACAAAACGGCTTTCGTTCAAATCGACCACTTTAATCACTTCAATCAATTTATTGAGTTGCTTGGTGATTTGTTCGATAACCTGCTCGTCGCCGTGTGTAACGATGGTCATACGGGACAGGGTTTTGTCTTCGGTCGGCGCAACCGCCAAAGAATCGATATTGTAATCGCGTGCAGAGAACAAACCGACCACGCGGCTCATCGCACCTGATTCGTTTTCGATCAGAACAGATAAGATATGTCGCATTTGTCTCTCCTTACGCCTTTCCGTCCGCACGCATATGCGGCGGAAGTACCATTTCGTCCAAACCTTTGCCGTTGCCGACCATAGGCATCACATTCTGTTTCCGGTCAGTCAGGAAGTCGATAAACACCAGCCTGTCTTTTTGGTTCAATGCTTCCAACAAGGCACCCTCCACATCAGACTTCTTGTCCACGCGGATACCGATATGGCCGTATGCCTCGGCAAGTTTGACGAAATCGGGCAAAGAATCGAAATAGGTTTCCGACTCTCGACCGCCGTAATATATTTCCTGCCACTGGCGTACCATACCAAGATAACCGTTGTTCAGCGTAATGACGTTAACCGGAATCCGATATTGGAAACAGGTGGACAGCTCTTGGATGTTCATCTGGATCGAGCCGTCGCCGGTAATACAGAATACGTCTTGATCCGGGGCGGCAAGTTTTGCACCAATCGCATAAGGCAGACCCACGCCCATCGTACCCAAACCGCCGGAATTGAGCCATTGGCGCGGACGTTCGAAGGGATAATATTGAGCCGCAAACATTTGATGCTGCCCTACATCCGATGTGATGATTGCCGAATTGCCGGTAATCTCGGCAAGCTTCTGAATCACATATTGGGGCTTGATAATTTCGCTGCCGTTGTCAAACCACAAGCAATCGCGGGAACGCCATTCCTCTATGGTTTTCCACCATTTGCCCAAAGCATCTTCAGACGGCACGGACTCTTGTTTTTGCCACAGCGCAACCATCTCGGACAAAACGTTTTTCACGTCGCCGACAATCGGAATGTCCACCTTCACGCGTTTGGCGATGCTGGAAGGATCGACATCGATATGGATAACCTTCTTCGCCTTCTCGAAAAATTTGGACGGTACGGAAACCACACGATCGTCAAAACGCGCACCTACGGCAAGAACGACATCCGCATTCTGCATGGCAAGGTTTGCCTCGTAAGTACCGTGCATACCGAGCATACCGAGGAATTGGCGGTCGCTGGAAGGATAAGCACCCAAGCCCATCAGCGTACCCGTGCACGGAGCACCCGTCATTCGGACAAATCGGGTCAGCTCTTCAGAGGCATTGCCCAGCACCACGCCGCCGCCGAAATAGACGACCGGACGTTTGGCAGATGCCAGCATCTGCACGGCTTTTTTAATCTGCCCGATATGGCCTTGAACAACCGGCTGGTACGAACGGATAAAAATATCTTCCTGAGGATAGCTGAATTTCGCCATCGCCTGCGTAACATCTTTCGGGACATCAACCACCACGGGACCCGGTCGGCCGCTTGCGGCAATTTGGAACGCCTTTTTAATGGTTTCCGCCAACTCATTGATATCCGTAACTAGGAAATTGTGTTTGACACACGGACGGGTAATGCCCACCGTATCAACTTCTTGGAACGCATCCGTACCAATCAGGGAATTACCCACCTGTCCGCTGATGACCACCAACGGAATCGAATCCGTATAGGCAGTAGCTATACCCGTCAGTGCATTGGTAACGCCCGGGCCGGATGTAACCAATGCCACGCCCACCTTACCGCTGACGCGCGCATACGCATCTGCCGCGTGTACTGCCGCCTGCTCGTGACGGGTCAGAATGTGCTTGAATTTATTGAGTTGGAACAGGGCATCGTAGATTTCGATAACCGCGCCGCCGGGATAACCGAAAACGTACTCGACGCCTTCGGCTTTGAGACTTTGCACTATGATTTGTGCGCCTGATAACTGCATAACGACCTCTTTTATACGGTTTCAAACCAATAGGGACAAACCGCTTTGCCACAGCACCTGTAATGCAATTCCACCAAGCAGCGATTTAGGGTACGCGCATTGGAAGAACACGGCAACAGACGGATTATCCAATCAATTGGAAAGGAACACAGAGTTTGTGAAAAAGAATGGAAAAGATAACGCAAACCGCCCCTTCAATCAAGATAAAATCTTTCATCTTTTATTATTTGAAACAAGAAAATGGTTTGAAGGTTGATTTTAAAGAAATAAAAAACAGCTTTATCAGGCTTGATACGGATGGATTGTTGACAGTTTGAGCAAGTGCAAGGTTTTATGCAAATAGGAATGGCAAAACCCCTTGACCGAATCAGGTTTTTTAAATTTGACAGGATCTCTCTCGAAATAAATACATATCAGGATGATTTAAATATGTTTTATTTTTAGGAAAGTCGATAATACCGTAAAAATACCGTAAATCTCAGGTTAATTTAATTGGAACGGATAGACGGGATTAGATGGCACACAGACACTATAGTGAATTAAATTTAAACCAGTACAGCGTTGGCTCGCCTTGCCGTACTATTTGTACTGTCTGCGGCTCGCCGCCTTGTCCTGATTTAAATTTAATCCACTATAAAAGCAGCGGAAAGCCTTGTCTTTTTTGGCTTTGGTTTACAGCGTCAGACTGCGGCAGACAAAAAAATAACCGCTCTAAAAGCGATTGTGGTGCCCAGGGTCGGACTCGAACCGACACACCTTGCGGCGGGGGATTTTGAGTCCCCTGCGTCTACCAATTTCGCCACCTGGGCTGGTGAAGAAGTCGACATTATAATGGCTTTTAAAACCTTGTAAACCCTTTTTTGATTTTTCTTACCATTTTTTTATTTACCTATTGATTTTAAATTTAATTTAATCACACCGCGCCACAACCGGTCCGGCGGGAGGGAAATATAGTGGATTAAATTTAAATCAGGACAAGGCGACGAAGCCGCAGACAGTACAAATAGTACGGAACCGATTCACTTGGTGCTTCAGCACCTTAGAGAATCGTTCTCTTTGAGCTAAGGCGAGGCAACGCCGTACTGGTTTAAATTTAATCCACTATAATGCCGCGTCAATCCGGAAGCGCTGCCGCACTCCTTGCTTAAAAAAATATTACATTTAATCTGTCAAACGCGTTAAGATAAAACCATTCAAACTTTACTCAATATCAATCTTTTTATTTGTTTTGGAGACTGTTATGCGTTCCGTACCGCGTTCCTTTTTACTGGGCATTGTCGCACTTGCCGCGCTTGCCGCCTGCAAACCTCAAGAAAACAATGCGGTACAGGCTGCCGCATCCTCTGCATCCGCCGCCCCTGCATCTCCTGCCGAAAACCCGTCAAAACCGCAAACGCGCGGCACGGATATGCGTAAAGAGGACATCGGCGGCGACTTCACTTTGACCGACGGCGACGGCAAACCGTTCAGCCTGAGCGATTTGAAAGGCAAAGTGGTGATTTTGTCTTTCGGTTATACGCACTGTCCGGATGTCTGCCCCACCGAGCTGCTGACTTACAGCGACACGTTAAAACAACTTGGCGATCAGGCTAAAGATGTGAAAGTGGTGTTCGTCAGCATCGACCCTGAGCGCGATACGCCTGAAATCGTCGGCAAATACGCCAAACAATTCAATCCCGACTTTATCGGACTGACTGCCGCCGGCGATCAAAGCCTGCCGGTCATCAAGCAGCAATACCGCGTGGTTTCTGCCAAAGTCAATCAAAAAGAAGACGGCGAAAACTATTTGGTCGACCACTCTTCCGGTGCGTATCTCATCGACAAAAACGGTGAGGTTGCCATTTTCTCGCCTTACGGAAGCGAGCCGGAAACGATTGCCGCCGATGTGAGAACCCTGCTCTGATAAAACCGTATGCCGTCTGAACCGCCGATGCCTGTTCAGACGGCATTATTGTTTCAACCGACAAAGGACATCCACACCATGCAGGATAATGCTTTGACCATCGCCTTATCCAAAGGGCGCATTTTTGAGGAGACGCTGCCGCTGCTTGCCGCTGCCGGCATTGTTCCGACTGAAGAGCCCGAAAAATCGCGCAAGCTGATTATCGGGACGAACCATGAAAACATCCGCCTTGTCATTGTCCGCGCAACCGATGTTCCGACTTATGTCCGCTACGGTGCGGCGGACTTCGGCATTGCGGGCAAAGACGTGCTGATCGAACACGGCGGCACGGGGCTTTACCGGCCTTTGGATTTGGAGATTGCCAAGTGCCGTATGATGGTTGCTGTGCGTAAAGGGTTTGATTACGAAGCCGCTTCGCAACCCGGATGCCGTCTGAAGATTGCCACGAAGTATCCTGAAATCGCGGCATCTCATTTTGCCGGCAAGGGTGTCCATGTGGACATTATCAAACTGTACGGCTCGATGGAACTTGCGCCGCTGGTCGGCTTGAGCGATGCGATTGTGGACTTGGTTTCGACGGGCAACACCTTGAAGGCAAACGGCTTGGAGGCAGTCGAACACATCGTCGACATTTCCAGCTACCTGGTGGTCAACAAGGCTGCTTTGAAAACGAAATACGCGCTGCTGGAGCCGATTATTCAGGCGTTCGGCGGCGCAGTGAAGGCGAAGTGAGCATTCATTTGAATAAAGATGCGTTTTCAGACGACCCTATCCGTTCCCGCCGACAGGTCGTCTGAAAATATCATCGGCAGTAAACTGTATAGGAGAAGTTAAAATGGTTGCAAAAATAAAAAAATTCTCAGATTCAACCCTTTCCATTTTGAATAACGGCGAGCGTCGATTTTATGTCTATTGTCTGACCGACCTGAAAAAAGACAAAATCCTCTACATCGGCAAAGGCTGCGGTAATCGTATCTTCGAGCATGAATGGGTTGCTAGTCGTTCACAAGACCCAGTCTCGGGCGAAATTATCGATCGGAAACTCAAAGCCATTGCCAAATGCAAGAAACTCGGTCGCTATATCATCAGCTATCATCTGACTGAGGTCGAAGCGCTCGCCGCCGAATCTGCCTTAATTCATTTTGTTAAATCTGTCTTGGGTAAAAAACTCAAAAATAAAATTGCCGGGCATGGTCCGGGTGGTATTAGCGTAGAAGAACTAGATCGCCGCTTTGGATTCTCTTCTCTCCCACTTGATGAGATCAACTCCAACGAGCTAATTCTCGCCATCAAAATCCACAATGCTTTCGATTTAGATACTGACGAAGAATTAGACTACCTTTTCGACAACCAAGACGATGCCAACCTCAAATCGCGTACGTTGGGCAACTGGGTTATCGGTAAAGATGTTGCTTCAAAAGTGAAATACGTTATCGGCGTTCACACCGGTCTGCAAAACGCTGTTGTCAGTGCGTACGAAGTGGACGGTTTTGAAACAATGACTGAGGAAACCAAAAACGGCAGAAAACAAACCCGTTACCGTTTCCGTACTACCTCTCGTAGCGAAGAGGTATTAGCCAAACTCGGTCTGCAACAAAAATGCCTGCCCGAATTGAAGTTTGGTAGCGGGGGAGAAAAAGCGTATATCAGACCCAAAACAGTGACAGAAACTGAACAAGAGAATATTCAGACGACCCCCAATCCAAAAATAAAAAAGGAAAAAACCAAATCATGAAAAAACTCAACACCCAATCGCCCGATTTCCAAACCGGACTCAAAGCACTGCTGGCTTTTGAAACCGCGCAAAACCCTGAAACCGAACGCATCGTTGCCGACATTTGCGCCGACGTGCAAAAGCGCGGCGATGCGGCTTTGATTGAATACACCAACAAATTCGACCGGGCAAACGCTCAAAGCATCGATGATTTAATACTCACGCAAGCCGATTTGAAAGCCGCGTTCGAGCGCATTCCGAATGACGTTCAGACGGCATTGCGGATTGCCGCCCGCCGTGTCGAAAGCTACCACCAACGCCAAAAAATGGAATCGTGGAGCTACACCGACGAAGACGGCACGCTGTTGGGGCAACAGATTACCCCGCTTGACCGCGTCGGTATTTACGTCCCCGGCGGCAAGGCGGCATATCCGAGTTCCGTCATCATGAACGCGATGCCCGCCCACGTCGCAGGCGTGAAAGAAATCATTATGGTCGTACCGACACCGAAAGGCGAACGCAACGACATCGTGCTTGCCGCCGCATACATCGCCGGCGTAACCAAAGTCTTCACCGTCGGCGGCGCGCAAGCCATCGCCGCCCTCGCCTACGGCACGGAAACCATCCCCCAAGTCGATAAAATCACCGGTCCGGGCAACGCCTTCGTCGCCGCCGCCAAACGCCGCGTGTTCGGCGTGGTCGGCATCGACATGGTGGCGGGGCCGTCTGAAATCCTGGTCATCGCCGACGGCACGACACCTGCCGATTGGGTGGCGATGGATTTGTTCAGCCAGGCCGAACACGACGAAATTGCCCAAGCCATCCTCATCGGCACGTCGCAAACGTATCTCGACGAAGTAGAAGCCGCTATGGACAGGCTCATCGAAACTATGCCGCGCCGCGACATCATCGAAGCCTCGCTCGGCAACAGGGGCGCGATGATACTCGCCAAAGACTTGGACGAAGCCTGCGAAATCGCCAACTACATTTCCCCCGAACACTTGGAACTGTCAGTCGAAAACCCGCAGGAATGGGCGAAAAAAATCCGCCACGCCGGTGCGATTTTCATGGGACGCTACACCGGCGAAAGCCTCGGCGACTACTGCGCCGGCCCAAACCATGTGTTGCCCACCAGCCGAACCGCCCGCTTTTCCTCGCCTTTGGGGACATATGATTTCCAAAAACGCTCCAGCCTGATTCAGGTTTCGGAACAGGGCGCGCAAAAATTAGGCGAAACCGCCAGCGTGCTGGCACACGGCGAAAGCCTGACCGCCCACGCCCGCGCGGCAGAGTTCCGTATGAAATAATGCCGGAACGGCGTACAGGCATATTCCAACCATTAAGGAAACACGATGAAATCCGTCCGCTCCTTCATCCGCGACGACATCCTCGCCATGTCCGCATACAAAATCACCGATGTCCCGTCGGATTTTGCCAAACTCGATTCGATGGAAAGTCCCGTCCACCCTTTTGCCGGACATGAAACGCTGTTGCAGGAATGGCAGGCACGGCTTGCCGCCGCGCCCATCCATCTTTACCCCAATCCCTCCGGCAGCGGTTTACAGGAAGCATTGCGTTCGGCGTTCGACATTCCCGAGTCCGCCGACATCGCGCTGGGCAACGGCTCGGACGAGCTGATACAGTTCATCACGATGCTGACCGCCAAACCGGGCGCGGCAATGTTGGCAGCCGAACCCAGTTTCGTCATGTATCGCCACAACGCCGCGCTGTACGGCATGGATTATGTCGGCGTTCCACTGAACGGAGATTTCACCCTCAACCTGCCCACCGTCCTCGAAGCCGTCAGGAAGCACCGCCCTGCCCTGACCTTTATCGCCTACCCCAACAACCCCACCGGCGTATGTTTCACGCGTGCCGAAATCGAAGCCGTCATCGAAGCTTCAGACGGCATCGTCGTCATCGACGAAGCCTACGGCGCATTCAACGGCGACAGCTTCCTGCCGCAGGCAGGCAGCATTCCCAACCTCATCGTCATGCGTACCGTCAGCAAAATCGGTTTTGCCGGACTGCGTATCGGCTATGCGGCAGGCTGTCCCGAAGTCATCGGCGAACTGCAAAAAATCCTGCCGCCCTACAATATGAACCAACTGAGCCTGACCACCGCCAAACTCGCCCTGCAACACTACGGCATCATCTCTGCCAACATCGACAGCCTGAAAAACGAACGCGAACGGATGTTCGCCGAATTGGGCAAAATATGCCGTCTGAACGCCTTTCCAAGTCAGGCAAACTTCATTACCATACGCGTACCCGATGCCGATTTGTTGTTTGACACATTCAAACAAAACCGCATCCTCGTCAAAAAACTGCACGGCTCGCACCCGCTTTTGGAACACTGCCTGCGTATTACCGTAGGCAGCCCCGCACAAAACGATGCCGTTCTCAACGTCATCCGCCAACTTTACTGCCAACCAACGGATTTCCTATGAATTTGACTAAAACACAACGCCAACTGCACAACTTCCTGACCCTCGCCCAAGAAGCAGGTTCGCTGTCCAAGCTCGCCAAACTCTGCGGCTACCGCACCCCCGTCTCACTTTACAAACTCAAACAACGCCTTGAAAAGCAGGCAGAAGACCCCGACGCACGCGGCATCCGTCCCAGCCTGATGGCAAAACTCGAAAAACACACTGGCAAACCCAAAGGCTGGCTCGACAGAAAACACAGCGAACGCACTGTTCCCGAAACCGCCGTAGAAAGCACCGGAACTGCCGAAATCCAAATTGCCGAAACCGCATCTGCTGCCGGCTGCCGCGCCGTTACCGTCAACCGCAATACCTGCGAAACCCAAATTACCGTCTCCATCAACCTCGACGGCAGCGGCAAAAGCAGGCTGGATACCGGCGTACCCTTCCTCGAACACATGATCGACCAAATCGCCCGCCACGGCATGATCGACATCGACATCAGCTGCAAAGGCGACCTGCACATCGACGACCACCACACCGTCGAAGACATCGGCATCACACTCGGACAGGCACTCCGGCAGGCACTCGGCGACAAAAAAGGCATCCGCCGTTACGGACATTCCTACGTCCCGCTCGACGAAGCCCTCAGCCGCGTCGTCATCGACCTATCCGGCCGCCCCGGACTCGTGTACAACATCGAATTTACCCGCGCCCTGATTGGAAAATTCGATGTCGATTTGTTTGAAGAATTTTTCCACGGCATCGTCAACCACAGTATGATGACCCTGCACATCGACAACCTCAGCGGCAAAAACGCCCACCATCAGGCGGAAACCGTATTCAAAGCCTTCGGGCGCGCCCTGCGTATGGCAGTCGAACACGACCCGAGGATGGCGGGGCAAACCCCGTCCACCAAAGGCACGCTGACCGCATAATCCCCAAACAGGCCGTCTGAAGCGCAGGAAGCCTTCAGACGGCATCACAACACCCCAACAAAGGAGAAACACTATGTCCGCAGAAACATACGCACAAATCGGCTGGATAGGCTTGGGGCAAATGGGGCTACCTATGGTAACGCGGCTCTTGAACGGCGGCATCGAAGTCGGCGTATACAACCGCTCGCCCGACAAAACTGCCCCCATCTCCGCCAAAGGCGCAAAAATTTACGGCAGCACCGCCGAACTCGTCCGCGACTATCCCGTCATTTTCCTGATGGTTTCCGACTATGCCGCCGTGTGCGACATCCTGAACGGAGTCCGCGACGGATTGGCCGGCAAAATCATCGTCAACATGAGCACCATCTCACCAACCGAAAACCTTGCCGTCAAAGAACTTGTCGAATCTGCCGGCGGACAGTTTGCCGAAGCACCCGTTTCCGGATCGGTCGGACCCGCCACCAACGGCACGCTGCTGATCCTGTTCGGCGGCAGCGAAGCCGTTTTAAACCCGCTGCAGAAAGTGTTTTCCCTTGTCGGCAAAAAAACCTTCCACTTCGGCGAAGTGGGCAAAGGCTCGGGCGCGAAACTCGTTTTGAACTCGCTCTTAGGCATTTTCGGCGAAGCGTACAGCGAAGCGATGCTGATGGCGCGGCAGTTCGGCATCGATACCGACACCATCGTCGAAGCCATCGGCGGCTCGGCAATGGACTCGCCCATGTTCCAAACCAAAAAATCACTATGGGCAAACCGCGAGTTTCCTCCCGCCTTCGCCCTCAAACACGCCTCCAAAGACCTCAACCTCGCCGTCAAAGAGCTTGAACAGGCAGGCAACACCCTGCCCGCCGTCGAAACCGTTGCTGCCAGCTACCGCAAAGCAGTCGGAGCCGGCTACGGTGAACAGGACGTTTCCGGCGTTTACCTGAAACTGGCAGAACACTGACTTCCCTTTCCAAACAATATGCCGTCTGAAATATTTTCAGACGGCATTTTTATCGCCCCACGCTTGAGATTAGTCCCGATTATGACCATAATCCGCGCAAATTTAGTCAATATCGAGACCAATTATGAACCAACTCGACTAACTTGGAACCCGTATCAACCTGATTTGCAATGTCTTCGACAAATGGATCGGGCAGCAGGATCTGAATTACAACCTCTTTGCCGTACTTTATACCTTGGCAACCGAAGGCAGCCGCACGCAAAAGCATATCGGCGAAGAGTGGAGTCTGCCCAAACAGACCGTTTCAGGCGTATGCAAAACCCTTGCCGGACAAGGGTTGATTGAATGGCAGGAAGGCGAACAGGACCGGCGCGAACGGTTGCTGTCGCTGACCGAAAAAGGCAAAGCCCATGCCGCACCTTTAACAGAAAACGCGCAGGAATTCAGCAACAAAGTATTTGCCACATTCGGCGACAAGCGCACAACCCGGCTGTTTGCCGATTTAGATGCACTGGCGGAAGTGATGGAAAAAACAATCTCGGAAAATAAAAAATAGGGGGAACAAATATGTGGAAAATGTTGAAACACATAGCCCAAACCCACCTCAAGCGTCTGCTCGGCACGTTTTCTCTGGTCGGACTGGAAAACCTTTTGATGCTGGTGTATCCGGTGTTTGGCGGCCGGGAGATTAATGCCGTGATTGCGGGGAAGGTGTGGCAGGCGTTGCTGTACGCTTTGGTTGTATTTTTAATGTGGCTGGTCGGTGCGGCGCGGCGGATTGCCGATACGCGCACGTTTACGCGGATTTATACCGAAATCGCCGTGCCAGTTGTGTTGGAACAGCGGCAGCGGCAAGTCCCGCATTCAGCGGTAACTGCGCGGGTTGCCCTGTCGCGTGAGTTTGTCAGCTTTTTTGAAGAACACCTGCCGATTGCCGCGACATCCGTCGTATCCATATTCGGCGCGTGCATCATGCTGCTGATGCTGGAATTTTGGGTCGGCGTGTCAGCAGTGGGCATACTTGCGTTGTTTTTATGGCTTTTGCCACGTTTTGCCGCCATTAGCGAAAACCTGTATTTCCGCCTGAACAACAGCTTGGAACGCGACAACCACTTTATCCGAAAAGGCGACCAGCGGCAGCTGTACCGCTATTATGGACTGGTTGCGCGCCTGCGTGTGCTGATTTCCAACCGCGAAGCCTTCGGCTATCTCTGCGTCGGCGCAGCGATGGGTATTTTATTCGGCTTTGCTTTTGTGATGATGACACTCAAAGGCTACGGCAGCGCGGGGCATGTCTATTCGGTCAGCACTTATCTGTGGATGTTTGCCATGAGTTTGGACGACATGCCGCGATTGGTCGAACAATATTCCAATTTGAAAGACATCGGACAACGGATAGAGTGGTCGGAACGGAACATCAAAGCCGGAACTTGAAAAATGCCGTCTGAACACGCTTCAGACGGCATTTTCATCCGTTCGGCAAACTACATCACATCCGCCCGCCGGTTGACAAGTTTGGCAAACAAATTTTCAACAGAAGCTTCCGCCTGCAAACCAATGCGCTGGATCAGGCTTTGCTTCTCCTGATATTTCACTTCGATAACCTGTTTGTTTTCAAACGCTTTCAACAACAAATCATCACTAGTTGAAATCTCGTCAATCAAGTTCAACGCCAACGCCTGCCGACCGAACCAATGCTCGCCCGTCGCTATTTTTTCAATATCCAACCCGGGGCGGTTTTCACTGACAAACTGCTTGAACAACTGATGCGTTTCCTCCAGTTCCTGCCGGAATTTCTGTTTGCCCTTTTCCGTATTTTCACCCATAAAGGTAACCGTACGCTTAAATTCGCCCGCCGTCATCACATCCACATCGATATCATGTTTTTTCAACAGGCGGTGGATATTCGGCACTTCCGCCACCACGCCCACCGAACCGACAATCGCAAACGGAGCGGAAACAATTTTATCCGCCACACACGCCATCATATAGCCGCCGCTTGCCGCCACCTTATCGACAGCAACAGTCAACGGAATATTACGTTCGCGCAAACGCCTAAGCTGCGAAGCCGCCAAACCGTAACCGTGAACCACGCCGCCCGGACTTTCCAATCTGAGCAGAACTTCATCTTCAGGCTTAGCAATCAAAAGCACCGCCGTAATCTCATGACGCAAGGATTCTACGGCGTGTGCATACAAATCGCCGTCAAAATCCAACACAAAAAGGCGGGATTTTTGCGTTTCGGCAGATTTCTCCCCACCCTCCTTCAAACGCTTTTTCTCTGCTTTGGCTTCCGCCTTTTCCTTTTTCTTTTCTTCTTTTTCCTGATGTTTTGCCTCTTCCCCGCTTAAAAAGAATGCTTCAAACGATTGCCGCTGTTTTTTATAATTTTCCGAAAAATCCGTCAGTACGACACTGCCGTTTTCCGACTGTTTCTTACTCTGTACGATAGCCAACACAATCAGCGCAATTGCGCCGAACACGGTAAGCAGTTCGAGCAGGAAAATACCGTAATTCAGTAAAATTTCTTTCCACATTGATTGGATTTCCTCTTGTTCAGGCATGAACATGTCAATATTGTCCATCCCCGTCCGACAGATAAAAAAATAACCGCTTGGAGCGGTATTGTCATTTTCAGCTTGGTGCCCGGAGCCGGAATCGAACCGGCAAGGGATGTTTAGTCCCGACGGATTTTAAGTCCGTTGTGTCTACCTATTTCACCACCCGGGCATTTGTGAAAGGTGGAGGCGGGGGCGCGGATTTTAACCGGCCTATATGAAGATTGCACTCCTCATAGCATAAACACTCTGCCACCCCGCCGTAGTACGATAATGGAGGCGAGAGTCGGAATCGAACCGGCGTAGACGGATTTGCAATCCGCTGCATAACCACTTTGCTATCTCGCCCTAAAACTGGCTTATCTAAAAAACTTGGAGCGGGAAACGAGTCTCGAACTCGCGACCTCAACCTTGGCAAGGTTGCGCT